>DLGL01000022.1:39570-39968 GCA_002482685.1 Bacteriovoracaceae bacterium UBA7695
GAATAAATCTTCATCCTGAAGGATGTAGGGATCTGAAGGTTCTTTGAAAGTTTTTAAGGTATTAGGACCAAATCTTAGTTTAGGCGGATGCCAGTTCTTCTCAATACCAAACTTCACCATAAGTGACTTATATAGATTGTGAGCATCCTCTTCTGTCATACCCGGTCTGATGAGGGAGGAGAGCTCATAGGTGATATCCCGGGCCACATCTCGCGCGTGGTGGAGTTTGTTTAAATCAAAATTTCTTCCAAAGTCCTGGATCGCCATTAAATATTCGCTTTGACCAGATCGGAAGCTTTCTTTCCGTCAAATCGGCCCTTAATTTGTGGCTGAAGCTCTTTCATAACAGCGCCCATGTCCTTGGCCCCACTTGCTTTGATTTGTTGAATCAGCGCCAC
>DLGL01000120.1:0-2809 GCA_002482685.1 Bacteriovoracaceae bacterium UBA7695
AAAGGCAGAGTAAAATCGACTAGCCTTACCCATGTCAAGTCAATGGTCACGCAAATCATGCAAGAAAAGAAACTTCAATTCAGAGACTCACCAAATTTAAATATTTATGTTTCAGACGATGGATCGTCTTATGACTTGTTCTCTGGAATGAATCCAGAAACATTTAAAAGAATTCTGTCTAACATTTTAGACAACGCTGCTGAAGCAATTAACTTCAATGGCGCAATTCGAGTCTGTATTAACTCTAATGAAACAACATTTAACGTTACCGTGATCGATAAAGGCCCTTTTCTCACAAAAGATAAATTAAATAAAGTTTTTGAAAAGGGATTTACAACAAAACCAGACGGTAATGGACTGGGACTATATCATGCTAAAAAAGAAATCGAGCAATCTTTAGGCACCATGAGTTTTTCGCAAAACAACGAAACCGAAGTTAAGATCACCCTTCCTAAACATGCGCCTCCCAAAACATTTGCTGTAAATATTGATCTCAAAAACTATTCTCACATTATCATTCTTGATGATGATGAAAGTATTCATCAAGTCTGGAAAAAAAGGTTTAAAGGCTTAAGTGTTTCTTTGATACATTATTATAAGGCTAGTGACCTGCTAGAAGCTCATTCAGTTCTACCGGATCATACTTTGCTCCTCTCAGACTATGAACTTCTAGGAGAATCCATCACCGGTATAGATTGTATAAGTAGGTTACAAGCTTTCGAAAACTCATTATTGATTACGGCCAGAGCTGATGAACAGTCTATTATAAAGGCTTGTAAGGACAAAGGTATCAAAATCCTTCCAAAATCAATGGCTAACGAAATAGTTATAATTGGTAAAAAAACTCTCAAAAATGTTGTACTAATAGATGACGATAAATTGACTCATTTCTCTTGGAAGATTGCTGCCAAAAATTCGGGAATAAGCTTTTCTTCTTTTTTCTCAGTTCAAGACTTTTTAATTAACAGCAGCAAGTATCCTTTAGATTCTACGATTTATATCGACTCCGACTTAGGTCAAAATCTCCGTGGAGAACTATTGAGCAAGAATATTTTTGATCTTGGCTTCACTGATTTATATATCGCTACTGGATTTTCTAAGGAAGACATCAATAAGCCTTCTTGGATCAAAGAGATTTTTGGTAAAAAGCCACCTTTTTAATGCTCTGTTCGTTTAATTCTGAGGACTAAGTTCTTGCTGAACGCCTTGTACAAGAATTGATTCAACCTCTACGTCCCTCTGAACTTCTCTTCCGAGTTCCTCAATTCTTTTTCTCAAATTCAATAAACTAAGTTCTGCCTGTCTTAAGACACTTTCATATGCCCGAGGTGAACTTTCAGAACCTTCCCAGGTGTATAGGTGTTTCACTGGGGAAGCCTGTTCTCAACCTAAATAGGCAACGCAGAGAGTATGATTATTCGCATTTAAGGCCCGTCTATATTCCTTCAATTCCTTGCTAATTTGGCTCTTTTTCTATCTTACAAGGCTAATTTCTCTTCGTTACGGATGAAAATATTCTATAAGTCCCATGCCTATTACAATCAACACTACCGCTAATATGAATAAGAGATACATTTTGTTTTTTATCATTTTTTACCTGTATATAGTTAGCCCTAAATTGGAGTTATTCTAAGTTTAAAATAAAAAATGAGCTCATTAAAAAAGTTTAAAAAACAAAATTCATACAAGCCCTTACGACATCACAAATCACTCAAGATATTTGTTCAAGTCATTAGGAATAGGTAATTCTTGAGTCAATCTTATTGAAGACCAGCCTGTATTTCCCTTAGGAACTCTACCAAAAAGGTGGCCGGGTATAACGACTAAAAAACGAAGGATTTGCCCTCTGAGTTCTTTATAATCCTTTTTTCCATAAGCATAAATGAGCATAACCCAGTGTACACCCAAATGGGCAATTACAGATTTCTGGGATAGTATGTGGGCACGTCCTAAATGGATTTCGCATTTCGCATAGTCACGCCTAGACCTTGCTTGCTTAAACTTGTCTAACTCTTTTAACATCACAGGAAAAAGATCTTTGTGCATTCAAAACTACTCTTTAAAATCGTTATTAAAACCGGAATATATTCACTTATTTACTCTTAATAATCTCAAGGCATTAAATGTTACCAACAAAGAAGCCCCCATATCAGCAGCTACTGCAAGCCATAGATTCGTCAATCCCGCGAAAGCAAGAATAAAAAAAACAACTTTTATCAGGATTGCGAACGCAATATTAAATTGAATGATCCGGAGGACACGTTTGCCGTGCACAATAGCTTTTGGAAGCTCTGAGATGTCATCTCTCATCAAAGCGATGTCAGCAGTTTCGATGGCGGTATCACTGCCCGCCACACCCATAGCGATCCCCACCGTTGCATGTGCTAATGCAGGAGCATCATTAACTCCGTCCCCTACCATCCCAACAAAATGATACTTTGAAACAAGGTTTTTAATTTCATTAACCTTTTGGTCTGGGAGTAGTGCACCTTTTGCATAATCTATCCCAACTTCTTTAGCAACCGCATCGACGGTTTTCTGATTATCACCACTAAGCATTGAAACATTCTTTATTCCTGCCTTATGAAGATCTGCGATGGCATTTTTTACAGTTGCCCTGATTTGATCTCCAACTGCAAAGACTGCTAAAATTTCGCCCTTACAATTCTCATGAGGTTTATGTCCCAGGACAATTACCGACATAGCTTTACTTTCAATTTCATCCAAGTAAGCTTCAACCTCAGATGTGCAAATACCCAACTCATGGGCCATAACATGGTTCCCCGCGAAGTACCAATGGCCATCGAGA
>DLGL01000120.1:2816-11236 GCA_002482685.1 Bacteriovoracaceae bacterium UBA7695
CTATGACTGCTTTGAACTCACTCGGGTGAGGGAAATTGATCTTTTTTTCATGGACATAATCAAGAATAGCCTTGGCCAATGGATGGGTGGACATGCTTTCTAAAGATGCCGTTATTTCTAGAATTTTTTCCTCAGGATAGTCTGAAAAAGATTTCATCTCCACAACCTTCGGAGTGCCATTCGTAATTGTACCGGTCTTATCCAATGCAATCGCTTTTAACTTCCCAAGAGATTCGAGATGAATACCACCCTTTACTAGAACTCCTCTCCGTGCAAGTGAAGTAAGTCCTGAAACGACAGAAACCGGCGTTGCGATAACTAGGGCACAAGGACATCCAATCACGAGTAAGACGAGTGCCTTATATATCCATAGATTCCAGTCAGCGCCCCAGAAAAGAGGTGGTATAAGGGCAACTAAAATGGCGAGTAACAAGACTGATGGCGTGTATATTGCCGCAAATTTATCTACAAATTTCTGTGCAGGAGCTTTTTGATTCTGAGCTTCTTCAACGAGAGCTATAACCTTGGCTATTTTAGTTTCCTGAAAGGCTTTCTCAACCTTAATCCGAAGAACTCCTGTTTCATTGATTGTCCCGGCCCAAACAGTTTCACCAATTCCCTTAGAAACAGGTTTTGACTCCCCTGTTAAAGATGCTTGATTGACACTAGAATTCCCTTTTTCAATTATTCCATCAACAGGAATACTTTCACCTGGCTTCACAAGGATTAAATCATTAATCTGCAAAGTCTCTACACTGACCCGTTTAAGAGTATTCTGTCCCTCTATGAGAGAAGCTTCGTTAGGGGCAACTTTCAAAACATCTTTGATGGCCTTTCTAGCTCTCGCTACGCTCATTGCTTCGAGCAGTTCAGCAAGTGAGAAGAGAAAAACAACACTTGCAGCTTCTGAGAATTCTTTGATGAAAATTGCTCCTAGCACTGCAACAGTCATTAGAACATTCATATCCAGATGAAGTTTTTTAATGGAACGCCAGGATTTAGGTCCAATGATAAGACCTGCCAAAAGAATGGATATGGAATAAAACCCATAAATCACAAACATATATGGCAAATCCATGAGTTCTAGCAGTAAGCCTGCTCCCAAACAGAATCCAGAAGCGCCTACTTGAAACATCCTAGTAGAATTGCTTAGATAAAAAGATTCAGGTGGATTTGTTACAACCTTCACCCCTGCCTTCTGAATTAGAGACTTTATGGTGGCAGAGGAGATTGTTTTATCATGATATACGCTTACAGATTCATTCATAATGTTGGCGTCAACTTTCAAGACTCCATCCATCTTCAATTCGTTTTGAATAGCTGAAACTTCATCAGAACAATCCATCCCACTCACTTTAAAGACGGTGATCATCTCTGAATCAACTTCAGGAGTTTCTTTAGGCGTGCTAGACTCATTCCCACAACAACTCTGTCCCATAGGATTCTCTTTTTAAAAATTTCTTAGTTCGCAAAGTGTGCTGATAAGATTAATTAGTTTTAAAGCGGTAGGCTCGTTAGAGTCTAAATTGAAATAAACAGAACCCACTTCATCACTGTTATTACCTTGATAGAATGCGCCATGCTCAGCTCTGTTTACCGAAGTAAGATCACGACTTTCATAAGCTTTTTTAATCATAGGAGCTAAATCATCAATCTGATATGAAATCTGTTTTATGAATCGGACCCCCTGACTTACGCGAGATATTTTCACAGAGTCTCTCGATATTTCACAATCAATTGCAGGTCTTTCTCTCTTGAGAGTAAGTAAAACCTCTGATGAAGCGAATGCGGGTATAGTCAATAGAACTGATGTAAATAAAAATACTAGTTTCATGTTGTTTCCTTCGGAAGTTTATGTTTTATCTTGATCGACTGGAAGGCGGCCCACTTCTCCAGTTCGATTTAGATTTTTTTATATTTTCATCAATGTCAGATTGAAACTTTTGCATGTTCTCTAAACTGGAAAAATAGTAGGTTTGGCCGTCATGTTCTATTTTAAATTCGTCTTTGCCTTCAACATCAAAGTGATTCTGACTGATTTCATAAGCACATTTTTTATCAAACTGATGATGGTGGTGTTCAGCCTTATTGTGGTGATGGGAACAAGAAACCATACTGAAAACAATCATTAAAAGAACTAAAACTTTCATCTTTAACCTCGTTTAAATACTATCTATTAAGTACTTGAATTGTATTTCCTATTTTATCAACTTTCGCAAACTTTACTCCGACTATAACAAGAACAATTCCTGCAACTTGCAAAACACTTAAGGTCGTATTTAAAACAAATGCAGCAATCAAAATAACTAAAGGTCGCTGAAGAAGCGTTATTAAAGAAGTCATTGTCGCTCCTAAAACATGAATTGCATTGATAAAGGCTATATTTGCAATTGCTCCTGCTAGACCTAACCATATAACTATTGGCCAAGTATCGTTCTTCACATCGCCTATCCATGGAAGAAGCATGAGTGCAAACACTCCGTTAATCATGAAAATAAAAATCGAAATCTGCAAAGGATCAATTTCTTCACATAACTTTTGAACACTGGTTCGATAGGTAGTAGATCCAAAAATGGACATGAGCGCATAAAAAAAACCAATCGCGGAGAAAGAACTAAAAGAACTTTGCGTATAATCCACTGAGATTAATATTCCAATAAAGACAGCTATGAACCCAAGCCAGAACTCTCTTCTTAATATAACTCGTCCCTGAATGTGATTGAGTAGACCAACAAAAATAGGAGTTGTCGCTAAAAGCGTAATAACAAAAGGAACTGAAAGGTTCTCAATCGAGAGAAAAACACAATAATTGGTCCCCATCGCAAGTAAAGAAACAAAAAGAAGTCTTCTAAACATGGACATAGAGCGAATTCTGAATTTTCTATATAATGGAGCAAAAAGTATGCCGCCACACAATAGTTTTAGAACCAGCAGCTGAAAGCTTGGTATTTGATTATTTTGGCCTAGTTTTACAATTATAGGTTCTACGGAGCTTCCTAATAGCGCCAGCGTTACCCACAAGACTGTTTTCTCGCTTTTCATCGGCTTAGATCCATTTGCAATCTTGCCATTGATTGAAGTTTTGGCCTTTTGAATTCGCCAAAGCATTTTCGTAAATCCGCCAAGCTATAATAGCGTCAGCAAAACCAAGGCCAGTAGGACAAAAGAAGATATTCTGATTGTCAGAAGTTCTACCTGATTTTTTGCCGACAATTATTGGAGTCAGATCTTCTATTAATTCCTCAGAAATAATACCTTTTGCCACAGCCTTTGCGTGAGTTTGAGAAGCTCTATGCTTGGCATGCTCCCATATATCGGCAACGACCCGATCCATTCTTCGTAAAACAGTTTCTTCCATTTCATGGCCTCCAATATTGAAGGCCGTAACACCCTTTTCTAGGACCCACTCTTCTTTTACAACAGGCTGAACTCCATTTGGTAGACAAGTAATAATAAGTTTTTTTCCTCTTATGGCTTCTTCTGCACTATTCACTGGAATGATGTTAAGTCCAGTCATTGAACTCATAACCTCTGCAAACTCATATTTACTTTGATTTCTTGAATACACATATACATCGCGAAGATTCTTTAGAACTTTTGAAATCCCTAAGAGTTGGGTTTTCATGTTAACCCCTGCTCCAATTAGGCCAACGGATGTAACAGATTGATCAACAAGTTTATTAGCTGCCAAGGCTGAGATCGCTCCAGTTCTAATAGCAGATATTACCTGGCCATCCATAATGCACATTGGAGCTTTAGTATCTGGATCAAACAAAGTGATTAACCCTACAGCCCTAGGTAACCCTTTTTCGACATTCGATGGCATAGCACCAAGAGACTTACAGCTATAGATCTCTGTACCGTTAATTGCAGCGTATGCGGGCAAGAAATTAACAAGTCCGGTATTACCTTCAGAACCTTTTTTGGTAAATTTTAAAGTTGTTTTTTGTGGCTGTAAGACATTGCCTGCATCAAATGAATGAAAACCTTGCTCGATTTCTTTGATTGCAGTGACCATATCCATTCCACCACAACTAAGCACATCTTCATGTGAAAGAAACAGTAATTTTCTATCGTATCTCATAGTCTCTCCCCCCGGAGTCCCTCTGAGTCTCAATTCCAAAAGAAAAAAAAGACCATTAGGCAAGACAACCGGGCGCTAGAATCTTTCTAGTGCCCGGTCGATTAATTGGATTTTACTGACATTCAGGAGTCTTTTTAAAAACTTGAAGAATATTTGGATAGAACAACTCGGATAAAGCCTGTTTGCTGGCAGGATATTCGTTTACATCCTCGGTACAAAGAAAATACCTATTTCGCGTACAGTTTACTTTAATTTGATCCCAATCATTTTGACTGATGAAAATATCTGAACAGAATTTTTTCATACTTTCAATTCCGAGATAGCTATTAAGGCGTTTGTTCGTTCTTGAATTTTCTTCAATCGCAGTTATGAAATCTCTCAACCCAACAAAATAGTCCTTTATCGCTTGATGTTCTTTGGTTCTATAAGGTATAGAGCTTAGAGTAGACTCAGCTCCAAGTCGTAATTTCGCCAAACCCGTAACCATACTTTCGATCTCCGTCTGGGCCATCACACTATTGGCCATACAAACGAATATCATTATAAATAAGTTTTTCATTTCTCTTCCTCCTGGATACGTTTCAAGGCTTCTTTAGCTTTTGTATAATCACCATGAAAAATCAACCTTGAAAGCTTGTCTTCACTATTGAGGAATCTAAACATTACGCTAAACAAAGCAGTCTCGGCATCGATAACATTTCGTGAGGACTCAATTAATTGAAGAGAGTCCACATTTTCTCCGAACTGAATTCTCTGGTACATTTGTTTAAGACTGTTCCGAGTTAAGTACACTCTGTTTTTGAGATTATTGTAATTGTCGACATCTAGGTTATAGTTGTTAACAAGTTGCTTGAGATTTCTTCTTACCGTTTCTTCAACAGCTTTTTTTTGAACTTTCAAAATTTCTTTCTGAGTCCTTACAATCCTGATGGAAGCCCCTGTGCCAAAACCAAGCCCTGACTGAACAGGCAAGTTATCAAAGATCCCGCCGTTCAATCCTCTACTTAAGCTTGAAGCGCCTAAGAATGAGTAAACAATTTCTTTTCTCGCATAATCAGCAGCATCAATGAAATATTGAAACTGTTTTATTTCTGGAGATACATCAATAGCCCGGAAATCAAAATCCTCAAATACAAGATGCTCAAGAGAATCATAATCTGGCATCTCAATAGGAGTGACCTTAAGCCTTGTACCTGTAGGGTATCCCATCATGAATGCAAGTAGACTTTCTTCCTCTGAGATGAGGACATCTAATGCTCTTAAATCTTCATCTAAGGCCAGAAGTCTAATTTTTATTTCCTGTGAAACTTGTTGAGGAGCACCACCAAACGTTTCTCTCACACGAACAATTTGATAAATNNTACGACTTCTTAAGATATGGTCCTTAAGAGAAGAATCTAATAAAATATGATGATAGAGGGCCTTAGAAGTTAGAACCTCATTTGCCCATAACGCTTTATACCCCTCAAGATCCGCTTGATAGAAGAGTTGAGTCTGACTAACCCTGAACCAGTTGGCCGGAACGAGAAAAGGAGCAATATCTTCTACTATGGAAAAGCCGCCAGCAGCTGCTCCTGCGGGTCCACCAGCAAAAATTTCCAAAGCTGCACTGGCGAGTTTCCAGAGATTTAACCTTGGCAATAAGTTCATCCTGGCCACAGTAATCGATTCTTTGGCCTGATAAACCCTAAGCGAAGTCTGGTAAACGGTATAGTTTTGAGTGCTAACCTTATCAACAACTTGTTTTAGATTAATCTTTATTTCTTGGTCTGCTTGTCCCCAACTATGTGCTGAGACTAAAAGAAGAGCCGAGATGAATATTTTTTTCATAACTACTCTCTTACTTTAGTTGCAACAAATTTAAAGATAGACGCATTTGAAGAAGGTTGAACTTGTCCAACGATGCTATCAACTTCATCAGTATCACCACGAAGGATTTGTCCAGCGATCCTATTTGCCATCTCTGCACTTTCTGAAGCGGTACCAGAGAACTCTCTTTCTGTAACTTTCATTAAATAAAGATTCGGGCAAGATTCTGTTGAGATAGCAAGTTCACCCTTAATAATATCCGGTTTAATACCTGACATTCTGCAACCTACAGCACTATTTGTATTGTTAGGGTCCCATTGAACCACTTGTGCATTTAATGTTAGATTATTCAAATCAGAAGCAATTTCCTCTAATTGTCTAACACGATTTAGAGGGACAGGAGCTAAGCTTGGTGTAAGAGTGATTCTTATACTAAATGTACCAAGATTCGTCTTAATATCTCCCTCGTATGTGCCCTTTATAGCTTGATAGAAACGATGCCTTTTTGCTAAGTCTGACTCCATCTTCTCAGCTTTTTGCGCTAGATTCTCATTTTCAACTCGGACAGCGGAAGTTGTAGACGATTCGCTTTCAAGCGCTGCTTTTTCCTTAAGACGGTCATCGTTTTTACTACAGGCAATTAATGTAAATGATAAAATCAATAAAAGAAGTGTCTTGCTCATTTGTAACCTCGTTTGGTGAAAGTGATTGATCATACCAGCTCCATATGTTCGACAGTGTTTACATGTAAAAATTTCATGGTTCGCTTGCCAAAAGAGACTGAAGCTGCGCCTTCGCAATAGCATAGTCCCTTCTGAGTTCTGCAAACCTCTTTTTAAAATCAAGTTGTTTCAATGTCGCGCTTAAAACGTCCGGTGAGTTCTTCACACCCCGGGCATATTCACTCTGAGTCTGGCTCAAATATTGAGCACCTTTTTCAACATTTCTTTCCCCTTCATGAATCAGATCGTGAAGAAGCGTGAGTTCTTGCTTTGCTGTATTAAATGCAGCCTCGGCTTCGATTTTAATCTGATCTGCTCGTAGCTGTGCTGCTAACGATCTTGCGGTCAAAGCTTCGCCATCATATTGGCCTTGAAAACCATCAAAGTTGAAAGATAATCGTATTCCCAAAGCATTATCAATCTGATCATTCTGAGTATAAAAACTTCGCTCTCTGAAATTGGAGAGAATTGACTCTGCATATACATCAACTCGTGGAGTCCACCATCTCTTTAAGATTTTTCCTTGCGCCTCAAAGTCGACTTTGTTCGCAAGCTCAAGACGTACATCTCTAAATAGATTAAAATCCATTGTTTGATTTGGAGTCGTATCATTATGATCATGTGGAACAGCGGAAATAGTTTCAAATTGAGTTTCCGCTTCTAAACCTAACAAGGCAGCAATTCTCCTTTGAGTCGTGGACATAGAAACTGAAATTCTGGCCATGTCTTGTCTAAGCTGAGTTTCTGAGATTTCAAACTCAAGCTTGTCCACATTTGTTGAAAGTCCGGAATTTATACGCTTTACTGCCTTGCTTAAATTATTTTCATTCTGCTTAAGAGTAGATGTATAAAGGCTATAAATTTCCTTCAAATAAACAAGATACCAGTAAAGTTCCCTCGCCTCAAAAAGTTCGTTCTGTAACACTTGCTGGGCCTGAACCTGCATACTAGTCTTTTGAGCCTTTCTCGAAGTTTCTTCAAGTGAATCCCTTCCACCTCTATAAAGATTCAGGTTTGCTCTAAGGGAGTACATAGGCTCACTCATCGTTTCGTAGGGACCAGTTTGGAACTTTTCCTGCCCCACCCATGCCTCACCTGTAGGAATAAATGATCTTTTAAGATATCCTAGTCTTTTTTCAACACCTCTAAGTTCTAGTGTTGTTGCAGCCACTTTTTTATTCTTCGTCTTGATCAACTCTTCAAGATCTTCAGCAGCAAGTGGCATTGCCGCATGGCCGAATTGGCCATGCAAACTCACTAAAACGCATATTAACAACTGCCATTTATTATTCATTTTTATTCCTGAGGCTCAATTTGATAAGTTAGCTGTTCTTTTTCACCCATCGTTTCAATTGAGACATCCACTTGATAACGATGACTACTCTTAGCATCTACCAAACCGATGAAATGATCCGAGCCATTTTTAAGTCCAATTGCCTCATTCTTCTTTCCTCTAGGTAGAGTAAATGTTGCTGCTAATTTGACATCTTTAAGAGGAATTGGAGTAAGCATCATAGATTTAGGATCTAACTGTTTTAGTGGGTAAAACTTAACTTCCTTTTTTGTACCTACAACCTCAAGATAGAATTTCTCACCCTTCATAATGACTCCGCCCTTCGTAGGTTGAACCTGTCCTGCCCCATGAGTATGACCTTCATGGGCGCTGGCATGAAATGAGAAAAGAGTAGCGAGTGTGAGAACCATTAGATTCATTTTCATTAAATTTCCTTTGTTAAACTTCGTGTTGAGTGTTTTCATTCTTTAGAGAATCTTCTGCTGATTTTTTTCCATAATTATAAAAAACT
>DLGL01000081.1:0-19824 GCA_002482685.1 Bacteriovoracaceae bacterium UBA7695
ATTGGCTCCTTCGGTGGAGTTTTATCGGCGATGCGTGTGGATGATATGTTAGCGGAGCTTTTTAAGGACTTTTCAAAGGCTCCTTTATTTGACCTGAAAGAAATCGACGACACCATCATTGGTTGTGCCAATCAGGCGGGAGAAGACAATAGAAACCTCGCCCGTATGTCGCTGATGCTTGCCGGATATCCTTTTGAAGTACCAGGAACAACCATTAACAGATTATGCGGATCTTCACTGGATGCAGTTATTGATGCTCATGCGAGAATACAAGCTGGACTTGGAGATTGCTTTGTTGCCGGTGGCGCTGAGAGCATGTCGCGAGCTCCCTACGTTATATCCAAAGCTAACTCAGGTTTCGACCGCACTCAAAAGATGTGGGACACCTCAATCGGTTGGCGGTTTGAAAATCCAAAGATGGCCAATCTCTTTCCACTTTTGGGAATGGGAGAGACAGCAGAAGAAGTTCAAAAGCTTCATCACATTTCCCGGGAAGCCCAGGATGAGTTTGCGCTAAAGTCTCACCAGAAAGCCCACGCAGCTCAAAGTCGTGGAGACTTTAAAAATGAAATTTTGCCTTTAAGTTTCGAAACAAAAAAAAGTACTCAAACGGTTGAAGCTGATGAAGGGCCAAGGGCCGATACTTCTTTAGAAAAACTGGCGAGGCTCAAACCTGCATTTAAAAAGGACGGGACTGTGACTGCCGGAAATAGTTCATCCATAAATGATGGTGCAAGTATGGTGGTTGTCTGTTCTGAGGAATTTATTAAACGCCATAACCTAAAACCACTGGCCATGATTACTGGTGGGGCAGTCCACGGGCTTCACCCAAATGTCATGGGTCTTGGTCCGGTGGGTGCCGTCAAAAAACTAAACGCCAGGTTTGGATACAGTATTAAAGATTTTGATGTGATTGAATTAAACGAGGCTTTTGCCGTTCAGGCCTTGGCCTGCATGAAAGAGCTTGAGCTGGATCCTGCAATCGTGAATAAAAATGGTGGATCAATTGCTTTAGGCCACCCACTTGGTTGCTCAGGAACCAGAATTCTCACGACTTTAGTCCATCAGATGCAAAAAGATAAAAACTTAAAAAAAGGCCTGGCCGCCATGTGTATTGGAGTCGGACAAGGGATTGCTCTTTCTGTTGAGAGCTGCCAATGAAATATTTCTTTTTATCTTTTTTCATTTTTAGTTCACAAGCTTTTGCGTGCTGGAATATGAATGCCGTTTTTTCTGTAGGAGAAGCTGAGTTTAAAGTTAATCAAAAAATAAATCATGACCAAACCTATTCGTTTTCTGCCCCCCCCTACATCTACAATGTAAAGGTTGCCTCTCAGGCCTTGCAGCCTCCTGGAATTCCTAAAAAGAAAGGATCACATTTTATTGAAATTGGAGTCGTTCAAAAAGATGGTACGACTTTAAAACAAGTTGCTCACGGGCAGATGCTGGTCACTACTGGCAAAGAAGCCACTATGACAAAGCAGGATGAAAGTTCAGCAGAAATAACAACATTCAAACTTACTCTTAATGAGATTTAATATGAAATCGTTTTATTTATTATTATTACTCTTGCCTCTTGGAGCCTTTGCAAATTGGCAGGCAGATATCTCTCTAGCGGTTGATGGAGAAACTTTTAAAACTCCTGATCAGAAACTTGAAGAGGGGAAAGAGTCATCGATTAAGGTAGGAAACTATCAGGTTAAGCTAACCCTCAAGAAATCAAAAGAGCCTAAACTTATTGATGTCATATATAGCGTTCAGGAAACAAAAGCTTCCAAAGTTACTATAATCAATAAAGGACAGGACATCATAGAAGAAAAAATTTCCAACGACATCTATGCTAAAGGTGAGCCTAATCAGCCACATTCCATAATTACAATTAAGTTTAAAAACTAAGGAGAAGCCATGAAAGAGATAAAGCTTTTTATCAATGGTGAGTTCCGCACTTCAGGGCAGGACTTCACTTCAATGAATCCTGCGAACAATGAACCGGTAGCAAAAGTTTACTTGCCTTCAGAAAAAGATATTGATGCAGCTGTTGATGCGGCCGATGCTGCTTTTCACTCTGCTGAGTGGCGAGGAATGGATCAGAACAAAAGGGCCGATATCCTTGAACTCATCTCAGAGAAAATGAAGGAAAGAAGAAATGAGCTGACTGAACTGGAAATTGCAGACTCTGGCTCTTCTATAAGGAAGGCCAAAGCCGATATCCACAATGCGGCTTCTTATTTTAAAGTATTGGCCGGCCAGCTCAGGAAGTTTCAATTTGAAATAAAAGATGAAGCCGCTTCTCGTGCAGGTTTTTCACAAAACTATAAAATGTACGAACCAGTTGGCGTATGTGCCCAGATCATTCCCTGGAATTTCCCTCTGGTTATGGCGGCGTGGAAAATTGGTCCCGTTATCGCCTCTGGTTGCACAACAGTTTTAAAGTCTGCCCAGGAGACTCCTGTAACTGCAGCTATTCTCGCCGAGATTCTAAATGATTCTGGTCTTCCTAAAGGTGTAGTCAATATCATTACGGGCGGTGCTAAAGAAGGTGAATACCTTTTGAAGAACCCAAAAGTTCGTAAGGTCGCTTTTACAGGTTCTACTCAGGTCGGTCGCAAAATTATGCAAGCCGCTGGTGCGAATCTTCAAAAACTCTCCCTGGAATTGGGTGGAAAATCGGCCAATATCGTTTTAGATGATGCCGATCTATCCCTCGCAGTTGATGGCGCACTTTATGCATTTCTCTACCACTCAGGGCAGGCGTGTGATTCTGGAACACGACTTTTTGTGGAAGAGAAAATCTATCCTGCCTTCAAAGAAGCTCTTGTGAAAAGAGTAGCTGAAGTCAAAGTTGGTATTCCTACTGATCCTGCAGCTGGATATGGGCCTGTCATTAATCAAAAACAATTTGATTCAATCATGGGATACATCACGACCTCTAAAAAAGAAGGGGCCAAACTACTATTTGGTGGTGAGCGAGTATCGGGGGGAGAATTTGATAAGGGTTATTACATCCAACCTACTCTCTTTGAAGTCACTCCAGACAACACAATTTTTAATGAAGAAATCTTTGGACCAGTAGTGGCCATAACGCCCGTTAAAAATGAAGATGAGGCGATCAAGCTTGCAAATAAGTCAATTTACGGGTTGGCAGGAGCTGTATGGTCTACAAATCCGGAACGTGCCAAAAAAGTTGCTCGTCAACTAGAGACAGGGACTGTCTGGATTAACGAATATCACCTCCTGAATCCTGGAATGCCTTTCGGTGGATATAAGCAGTCAGGTGTAGGTCGGGAGATGGGAGAGGAAGGTCTAAAAGCTTATCTGGAAGTAAAACATCTATGGGTTTCTGATTGTGATGAGCGCTCAAAAAAACCTTGGTTTGATGCCATATTTTAAGGACGAATTGTGAATACACTTAACGACAGTATAATTTTATTTGGCGGTTCTTCGGAAGAAAGATTGGTTTCAGTAGCCTCTGCTCAAAACTTATCCCGAAATATGCCTGAAGCTGAACTATGGTTTATGAGTCAGGAGGGAGCAATTTATAAAGTATCTGCTGAAGAACTTGCGGCCCACGTTGATCCTTTTATGACTTCATTCAAACCAAAACAAAGTGAAGCCTATAAGGATTTCAATTCTGCCGTAAAAGTGATCGCGGGAAAAGCTCTTATCATTTGTCTTCATGGCACTGAAGGCGAGGATGGAACTCTCCAGAAGATTCTTGAAACTAGTCAGATTAATTTTACAGGCTCAGGATCGGAAGCCAGTAGTTTAGCTTTTGACAAAAAGGCTACGAAGGCCCTTGCAAAAAACAACGATCTCCCCGTCGTCACTGATCTGAGCCTAAAAGATTTTTCTGAAACTGAAAAAGTCACTCTTCAGGGTTTCTTCGATCTTCATAAGAAAGTTGTGATGAAGCCTCTGGCCAATGGCTCAAGTGTTGGACTCTATATTGTGGAAACGAGTGATCAACTTACAAATGCTTTTAATGAAATTAAATCCAAAGCCGTTTGTCCCTATCTGGTTGAACCTTTTATCACTGGCAGAGAAATCACTGTCGGAGTTTGGGAGCAAAATAAAGGCAAACTAATTGCTCTTCCCTGCTCTGAAGTCCAGGTTGTTGAGGGACGCCAGTTTGACTATGCAGGTAAGTACCTTGGATCGGGGGTAAAAGAACTGACACCGGCACCGATTTCAAAAGAGCAAAGTGACGAATGCCAGAAAATTGCTCTGGCACTTCACCAGCTGATTGGGTGCAAGGGTTACAGTCGAACCGATATGATTCTGACCGAGAAAGGGCCTTATATTCTGGAAATAAATACTTTACCGGGGCTTAGCAAGGCTTCGTTCATTCCCCAACAATTGGCGGCAATCAACGTATCTCTCCGGACTTTTTTCGAATCTCAACTCTCTCTATAAAAAAAAGACCCACCTTTCGGTGGGTCCTCTTGTTCTTTAGATCTTCGACTAATAATTAACCAATAAGCTTAAGTGCATTTTGTCCGCTCATGTTCGCTTGAGCAAGAACAGATGTACCAGCGCTGCTTAGGATATCGTTTTTAGCTTTAGTAGCAGTTGCATCAGCATAATCAACATCACGGATTCGAGAATTTGCAGCCGACATATTTTCAACGTTAACTTGCAAGTTATTCGATGTAGACACTAATCTATTCTGGATACCACCAAGGAAAGCTCTAAATCCTGAAACCTTCTCAATCGCTGTATCGAGAGAAGCCAGAGACTCTTGTGAGCCTTGTTTCGTAGATACATCCAGCTCGCCTACCCCAAGATTATCCATCTTAGCGTTTACTTGTTGAGCATCGTAAGAAATTCTATCCTGGAAATCATCATTGTTAGCACCGATCTGGAAATCGTACTTATCGCCTTCACCGTTAAGAAGTTTCTTACCATTGAATTCTGTAACTTGCGAAATACGCTCAAGTTCAAGCTTTAAGTTTTGGTATTCCATGTTCGACATTCCACGCTCAACATCACCAACAGTATCAGAAGATGTTTGTACTGCTAGTTCACGCATACGAGTTAAGATTGATGAAGTTTCATTCAATCCACCTTCAGCCGTTTGAACCATTGAAATACCGTCGTTGGCGTTACGATCAGCTTGTTTTAAAGAACGGATGTTTGCTTTCATTTTTTCAGAGATCGCTAAACCAGCAGCATCATCTGCGGCTTTAGTGATTCGAGTTCCTGATGAAAGTTTAGATAAGTTGCTTTCTGATTCTCTTCCGTTAACAGTCAACGCACGTTGAGCAGCAATTGAAGAGATGTTTGTGTTGATACGAAAACCCATGAAATCCTCCTTGGTTTATTCTCTTCATCCAATTCCTTGATGATCAGCCCTCAAACCTTGAGTAACTTCTAAGCTTCCGTGCTTAAGTAAATTTTGTTAGTGCCAAACACTCTTGTGTCAGACAAGCATCTTCTCGGAGTTACCAAAACTAACTTAAGGGGAAATTTTGGGCAAAAAAAAATAAATATTACCCGAGTAATGGCGTAAGAGAACAAGCGTTTTTTTATAGGAAACAGAGACTTAAGAATACCCAGCTGAATGGTGGAGTGATATGATTGCCGAATGAATCTATCAAATCCCATTATCATCTGTGATGAAAATGAAGAAATTCGACTCCTTTTGAAGGAAATGCTCACCAAGCATGGCTACTTCCACCTTTTGGAAGCCAGTTCCCAAGAAGAGATCAAACAACTCATCTCTGAAGAGCAGTTTATTTTGATACATAAAAATTTATTGGATGAAGACTTGAATAGGAGACTCTCTCATAGGGAAAATTATCTTATCATTGCACAAAATGATGATGAACAAACAGTGATATTATCAGCAACTTTCGGGGTTAAGCACATCATAAGTTTCCCCTACTCTTCAAGAGGTCTCGTAGAGAAGATCAACTCTCTGATGCTTTAGTGATATTCTGAGTAAGGAAGATTATTAATTCCCATCCAGTACTTTAAATCAACTTCGACATTTTTATCAAAGTCTTCAAGTTCATACTCAGTATTTTTGACCTGTATCTTAGCGTAGGTAAGAGCATTACCGTAGTTCCATTGCCCAAGATCAAGATTCACCATACGTGTCCATGTTCCAGTATTAATGAAAATGGTGCCATCGTTAAATATCCTCAAAGTCGGATTATGGGTGTGCCCAACAATGAGAACCCGTGACTCTGTATTTTTCTCGAAATATTGCCGGGTGACGGTCTCAAAATCCTGAAAGAGTTCGAGCTCCCGATAAAGGTCTTGAAAAACCTGCTTAAGCCCTTTCTTCATCATGTAAAAGTGCCAAAACCGTACCATGATAAAGTAATACACATTTGAAAGCATAAACCGCAAAGTAAAAAAGGTATCAAACAGAAGACCATGGATTAAAAAATGCTTGATCGGTCTTACCGCATTGATAAAGCTTCTCTCCTGCTTATATTTATTAATCACATTTGTTACGTAATAAGAGCCCCATGGCGGATTAAAATACTTTTCCCCATTAAGTGTTTCAATAACTGCGTTTTCCTGATCAAAGTCATGAGCAATCTCATACTGGTGACCATGGAGAATAGAAACACCTTTGGTAGGAGTATGATTGTTTATGCTATTTGAAAGGCTTATCTTAAAAGAATCATCACCGAAATAAGATAGGAATTCTGTTTTCAAAGAGTCAAAGACAAACTCAGCATCGTGGTTACCGATGATATATACAACACGCTTATCTTTACCTGAAAGGAAGCTCTTGAGGGCATCCATGACACCTTTGTGGGCCGACATAATCATCTTTAATTTGGCCAGGCCTGCCTTCTCGCTCCAGAACTCGTCGTCATAAAACTCGACGTAGGGAACTGCCAGGAAATCCAGAAAGTCTCCGTTGATAACTAATTCAACAGCGATATCTTCGTAATCACCTGACGAGTAGTAGGTCAGAAAATCAATCAATTCATTGTCATAATGAAAGTCTTCCAGGAGATTACGTTTTCCTTTAATCATTTTTCCTGCACTTAAGTGCAGGTCAGAAATAACCAGAATGATTTTTTGGAAATTATTTTTTTGCTGGGATTTCATAAGCCTTCTTACCGAATATTAAATCCACTTCCTGAAAGGCGGGACTTACAGGAACAAAAACCACATGAGCAGAAGTTTTATTATCTATTTCCACTACTTCTGTCTGGCCGGATTTAACAGATACAAATTTGAGAATCTTTCCCTGAACGATAAACTTTCCAACCTGATCTGAGAGTGAGCGGTTTTCAACCAGAACTGTAAAAACATTTTTACGGGTCACCGGTGAAAGTACCGACATACTACGGTCCTGAATCTGAATGACAAAGCTCTCCATTTTAACCTGAGAATAGGCAACAGAAGAGATCATTAATAAACTCAGAAACCATGTCATAACATAAACCTTAGATCTGTAAGCTTCTTCACCTCATCTCTGAGTTTAGCCGCTTCTTCAAAACGCAGCCCTTGTGAGGCTTCTTTCATCATTTGTTTCAGTTCCAATATTTTAGCATCAATTGCCTCAGGCGAAAGCTTCTGCTCGGAAATATCTTTATTCCGCCCTTTTTTATCAGATTTTTTAGCACCCCTCAGAATTTCTATGACTCCCCCATTAATTTTCTTATTAACAGTGGTAGCGGTAATCCCATGTTCGCTATTGTACAAAGATTGCTTTTCACGACGCTCAGAAGTAAGTTTCATGGCCTCATCAATGCTTGGGGTGCGTTTAAAACCATAGAGAATAACTCTACCTTCAGAGTTACGGGCCGCTCGCCCAATAGTTTGAATGAGTGAACGGGTCGATCTGAGAAATCCCTCTTTGTCAGCATCTAGGATGCCGACTAAGGCTACCTCTGGTATATCAAGGCCCTCTCTTAAAAGATTGATCCCTACTAAAATATCAAATTCACCTAATCGCAAATCACGTAAAATCTCCATTCTTTCCAGAGTATCGATATCTGAGTGTAGATACTTGATCCTCATTCCCACACCCCGGTAAAACGTCGTGAGCTCTTCGGCCAGACGTTTAGTGAGGGTAGTGATCAAAACACGGTATCCTTGAGAGATGACTTTTTTGGCCTCTATCAACATGTCATCAACTTGATTTTTTGCGTCTTTAAATTCAATCACAGGATCCAGCAAACCCGTTGGCCGTATAATTTGTTCAACGTATTCACCCTTCGTCTGCTCAAGCTCATACTGAGCAGGAGTCGCAGAAACAAAGAGAACCTGATCCATCTTGGATTCAAACTCTGTGAAGTTCAGTGGCCTGTTATCCAGAGCACTCGGTAGCCTGAACCCATAATTCACGAGGTTTTGTTTTCTGGCACGGTCACCTTTAAACATCCCACCAACCTGAGGTATAGTGACGTGGGACTCATCAACAATCATAAGAAAGTTTTTTTTGAAGTAATCAATTAATGTCGGAGGTGGCTCTCCCGGACCTGCTCCAGACATGTGGCGGGAGTAGTTCTCAATACCAGGGCAGAACCCCATTTCATCCAACATTTCCAGATCCAGTAAAGTTCTCTGCTGTAGGCGTTGAGCTTCCACTAACTTATTCTGACTTTCAAGCTCCTGAAGACGCTCACGGAGTTCAATTTTAATATTTCCTACAGCTGCTTTGAGTTTATCCTTACCAACGACATAGTGACTTTTTGGATAAATATCCACGCGGCTTAAAGACTGAAGGACTTTACCCCGCATGGGATCGACAATAGAAATTCCGTCTATGATGTCATCAAAAAATTCAATTCGTACAACTTCAGACTCTTCATAAGCGGGAAATACTTCTACAACATCTCCACGGACTCTAAAAGTTCCCCGGTGAAAATCCACATCGTTTCTTTGGTACTGAATTTCAACCAGTCTTCGTAAAAATTCATCTCGATCAAATTTTTCCTGATCGAAGAGCATGATCCGCTGGTTAAAATACTCTTCCGGAGCACCAATTCCGTATATGCAACTCACAGAGGCAACAACGATTACATCTTCACGGTCAAAAAGAGAGCGGGTAGCGGAATGTCGTAGTTTTTCAATTTCATCATTAATGGCCGAATCTTTCTCAATATAAGTATCTGAGCCCGGGACATAGGCTTCTGGCTGGTAGTAGTCGTAGTAAGAAACGAAGTACTCCACCGCATTGTGGGGGAAGAACTCTTTAAATTCGGCAAAAAGCTGGGCCGCCAGAGTTTTATTAGGCGCCAGGATTAAGGTCTTCTTCCCGAGGTTTTGAATAATGTTGGCCATCGCAAAGGTCTTCCCAGAGCCGGTCACACCCAGAAGTGTTTGAAATGGTTCTTTATTTTTAAACGCCCGAGTCAGTTGACTGATGGCCGCTGGTTGATCGCCGGTGGGAGCGAAGGCCGATTCTAGTTTGAATTTAGTTGTCATATATTTACTCTTGCCAAATGCCTGCGGTTGAATGAAATTAGGCTAAATATTCAAAGTCTGGGACTAGTTATATGGGTATGATGCCACTTTGCATCAATTTAAATTATCACGCCTCCAACACCTTAGTATACCCTAATTCATTTCAATTTTCTTTCACCAATTCAGTTCACTCTCAGGAGGATAATGATCAAGCATTTCCTGTCACTCTCTAGTTTCCCCCAGTCCGACTTATTTTCCCTTATTCAAAGGGCCCAATTCTTTTTTCTCAACCAGCACCAACCCGATAAAATCAATCATCTCTTAAAAGACCGAATTTTTGCCAACGTATTTTACGAGCCAAGCACTCGGACCCGCTGCTCTTTTGAGATTGCTGCTAAAAAGTTAGGTGCCGATGTTGTGAATTTTGTACCGGAAAATTCAAGTGTCAAAAAAGGTGAAACTGTTTACGACACACTCAAAACGCTGGAAAGCCTTGGAGTGAATGGAATCGTTTTCCGTCATGCCGATGATCACATTCTCGATTTATTACAACCTCAGTTGAAGCTTCCGCTTATCAATGCAGGAGCAGGAAAGAACGAGCATCCCTCACAGGGACTTCTTGATCTATTAACACTCTTTCAGGAATTCGGAAAACTTGAAGGTCTCAAAGTTGCAGTTTGTGGTGATGTTAAACATTCCCGAGTTGCTGGCTCATTGATGGTGGCCGCAAGAATTTTTGGCATGAAGATCTATCTTTGTGGTCCTCAGAGTCTTATGCCTGATGTATCTGATCAATACGTAGAACGAGCGGATTTCGATAAAGTTGTTCCAGAAGTGGATGCAGTAATGATGCTCAGGATTCAACTCGAACGACATGAGAATCTTGACCTGAATCCAAAGACCTATCACGACGAATTTGGAATGAATCAAAGCAGGCAACTACTGATGAAGAAGAATGCGATCATTCTGCATCCAGGTCCTTTCAACCGAGGGGTTGAGATTTCTGATGATATGGTCGAACATGCACAATCAAGAATTTTTAAGCAAATGAATAATGGTGTTGCAGCAAGAATGGCAGTTTTAGAATGGGCAATAAATGGGAGCAAGAAATGAAACAAATCAAACTGGTTCTAGAAACTGGTGAAGAGTACCTGGGAGAATCTGTCGGTGCTGACATTGATAACATTTTTTCATTAGGTGAACTTGTTTTTAATACCAGTATGACCGGTTATCAGGAAATTCTTTCCGACCCCTCTTATTGCGATCAGATCATAGTGATGACTTATCCCCTTATAGGAAACTATGGGGTGAACAAAGACGATTTTGAATCTCTCGCCCCGGCACTAAAAGGTATGGTAATGAGGGAATGTGCAGAAGAAGGATCAAACTGGAGGAATGAGTACTCCCTCCGGGAACTTCTAAAACGGTTTAAAATCCCTGCCATTGCTGGAATCGATACCCGCGAGCTAACTAAAAAAATTCGGGACCGGGGTGTAATGAAAGCAGTTCTAGCACCTGTAAGTTACCCTAAGCATAATATTGAACTTGTTTTGACACGCTCTCTTGGAACGGATCAAATTCAAAGAGTATCCACCAAAAGTCCAATTCACTTTCCAGGGGAAGGGAAACGGATTGTTATGATGGATTTTGGTTATAAGAAAAATATCCTGAGCTCACTACTGCGCAGGAACTGCGACGTGGTCGTAGTTCCGTGGAATTCTTCTGTAGAAGTTATAGAAAGCTTCAGACCACAAGGACTTTTGCTTTCAAACGGTCCAGGAAATCCGAAAGATGTGCCTGAGGTTCTCCCAACTATCCGCACCCTTCAGAAAAAATATCCCATGTTCTCCATTTGTATGGGTCATCAACTTTTTGCTCTGGCAAATGGCGCTGAGACCGAAAAAATGAAATTTGGTAATAGAGGTGGGAATCATCCGGTTAAAGATCTCAAACTTGGAAAAGTTTTTATGAGTTCTCAGAACCATGGTTACGCTGTCACAGAAGCGTCGGTGAAAACTTCAGAACTTGAAGTCACTCAGATCAACATAAACGATAAATCAATCGAGGGCCTCAGGCATAAAACTCTTCCGGCGTTTTCAGTTCAGTATCACCCGGAAGCCTCCCCTGGACCGGAAGATACTGCGTGGCTATTTGATGATTTTTTAAACTCAATCAGGAACTAATATTATGCCAATAAATAAAAATCTCAAAAAAGTTTTAGTCATTGGTTCAGGCCCCATCGTTATTGGACAAGCGGCTGAGTTTGATTACTCAGGCACTCAGGCCGTAAAATCTCTCATTGAAGAAGGTGTGGAAGTTGTTCTGGTGAATTCAAATCCGGCAACAATCATGACGGACAAAGAAACGGCCCACAAAGTCTATATTGAGCCTCTTAACGTAGAGTTCCTGTTAAAAATTATTCACAAAGAAAAGCCAGATGGACTCCTCCCTACGCTAGGTGGGCAGACCGCCTTAAATCTTGCTGTTAAGCTGGAAGAAGAAGGGCATCTTAAGCGATTAGGAGTTCAACTCCTGGGTTGCAATGTCGACACCATACAGAAAGCAGAGGACAGAAAGCTCTTCAAAGACCTGATGAAAGAAATTGGTGAGCCCGTTCCTGACAGTAAAATTGTAATGACCACTCAAGAGTCCTTAGAATTTGCCAACAAGATTGGCTATCCCCTTATCGTTCGTCCGGCGTTCACACTCGGGGGAACTGGCGGTGGTATAGCTAGTAATGAAATTGAACTTATTGCTATTACTAATTCAGGCCTGGCCGCCTCTCCGATTCAGCAGTGTTTAATTGAACGATCAATCGCCGGTTTTAAAGAAGTTGAATACGAAGTTATCCGCGACAGTAATGATAACTGCATTATTGTTTGTAACATGGAAAACATTGACCCGGTCGGTGTTCATACAGGTGACTCGATTGTAGTAGCGCCTAGCCAGACCTTGAGTGATAAGGAGTACCAGCTTCTAAGATCCTCTGCTTTAAAAATCATCCGCTCTCTTAAAATCGAAGGCGGCTGCAACGTTCAATACGCCATGGACCCTCATTCATTTCAATACTATGTTATTGAAGTCAATCCGCGTGTTTCCCGATCATCTGCACTTGCTTCAAAAGCAACTGGCTACCCTATCGCTAAGATCGCGGCCAAAATTGCTATTGGTCTTACTATGGATGAAATTATTAATCCCGTTACAAAAAAGACCTATGCTTGTTTTGAGCCCGCCCTGGATTATGTCGTTTCAAAAATTCCACGTTTCCCATTTGATAAATTTGTGACGGCGAATCGTCGCCTCGGAACCCAGATGAAAGCAACTGGTGAAGTGATGGCGTTAGGTCGCACTTATGAAGAGGCACTCTTAAAATCCGTCAGATGCCTGGAAGTAGGACTATTCCACCTGGAGCTTCCGGCCTATAAAAATAAATCTCTGACTGAGCTTACAGATAAAATACTTAAGCAAGATGATGAGCGCCTTTTTGCCATATCCGAAGCTCTACGGGCCGGAATGACTTCTAAAGAGATCAACCGGCTCACTAAGATGGATTTCTTCTTCCTTGGAAAAATCGAAAAAATTATTGCCATGGAAAAAACACTCTTGCAGGAAGGAAAAACAGTGGAGGCCATCAAGGCCGCCAAAAAAATGGGCTTCTCTGATATTTATATTTCCAAGCTCCTCAATATCCCAGAAAAAGATCTTTATGACTGGAGAAAGAAAAACGGGATTATGCCTGTTTTTAAAATGGTGGATACCTGCGCTGGTGAATTTGAATCGTCTACCCCCTACTACTATTCAACATACGAATCTCAGGACGAAGTCCTTGAATCCACAAAACAAAAAGTCGTCGTTCTGGGGTCAGGGCCAATCCGTATCGGTCAGGGGATCGAATTTGATTACGCCACTGTTCACGCTATCGATGCCATCCGCTCCATGGGGTATGAAGCCATTGTCATTAACAACAATCCAGAAACAGTTTCTACCGATTTTAACATTTCAGATCGCCTTTATTTCGAACCACTAACAGTCGAAGACGTCTGCCACGTTCTTGAACGTGAAAAGCCGCTAGGAGTAGTTGTGCAGTTTGGCGGTCAAACGGCCATCAATCTGGCACAAGGACTTCAAGAAAGAGGAGTTAACATACTTGGAACGTCAGTGGATGATATTGACCGTGCCGAAGACCGTAAGCGGTTTGAAGAGTTGGTGAGAAGTTTAGATATTGCTCAACCATTGGGCTGTACAGTGACTTCAATAAATGAAGCTGTTGAGAAATCGGCCCACTTAGGATTTCCGGTTATCGTGAGACCTTCCTATGTTATTGGCGGGCGAGCGATGGAAATTGTGTATAACGAACATGAGCTTCTGGATTATATGAAGCGAGCTGTACAGGTAAATCCGGAGCACCCGGTATTAATTGACCGTTACATGATTGGTAGAGAAATTGAAGTCGACGCTATAAGTGATGGTGAAACTGTTTTCATTCCAGGGATCATGGAACACATAGAAAAGGCCGGGGTTCACTCCGGGGATTCAATTGCTGTTTATCCTCCTCAGACGGTTTCAAAAAAACTTTTAGACAAACTCTCGGAGACTACCCTTCTCATAACAAAGGCCCTCAAAATTAAGGGCCTCATAAACCTTCAGTACGTAATTTATCAGGATGAGGTTTATATTCTGGAAGTAAATCCTCGCGCTTCGCGAACGGTTCCATTCCTGTCAAAGGTCACAGGCGTTCAAATGGCAAAAGTCGCCACTCGCGCTGTGATGGGTGAGAGTCTTATAAAACAAGGCTACTTCCACGGGACATTGGCCCCTAAAGACGATATAGCTGTGAAAGCACCAGTCTTTTCATTCGCTAAACTCTCCGATGTCGAAATTGCTCTTGGCCCTGAGATGAAATCAACCGGTGAAGTCATGGGCAAAGATAAGGTTTTTGAAAAGGCCCTGCATAAAGCATTTGTAGCAGCTGGAGTCATTATTCCTGACTCTGGAACAATACTGGCCACAATCAATGACGTAGATAAAGAAGATGCCATAAAGCTCTTTCAGCGCTTCTACCATGTGGGATTTGATTTTGTGGCCACTGCAGGAACCGCCAAATTACTCAAGGCCCGGGGAATACCTGTCAGGGTAGTTGACCGAATTGGAGAATCCGAAAACGATATTATCAAAGAAATCAAATCCGGACGAGTCTCACTCATCATCAATACAATTTCAAAAAGTAAAAATGTTGAATCCGACGGATTCAAAATGCGCCGGGTAGCAGTTGAACGCGGCCTTCTTTGTCTCACTTCTTTGGATACAACGGAAGCCCTACTCAAAACGATAGAAAGAAACTCCTACACCATGGAGCCTCTTTCATGATCCCAGCAGAAAAAATCATTGTGGCACTGGACACGCAGGATGAAGCTAAACTTGATGCTCTATTCCTTGCCCTTGGTGGGGAAAAAATCTGGGTTAAGGTTGGTATGGAGCTTTTCTATGCCCTGGGACCACAGGTTATTTTTAAAGCTAAAGAAAAAGGCTTCAATGTTTTTTTGGATTTAAAACTCCATGACATTCCCAATACAGTCTCTCAGGCGCTGAAATCTCTTTCCCGACTGCCTATTGATATGATCAATGTCCATGCTGCCGGTGGAAAAGAAATGATGATGAAAAGCTATGAGGCAATGTCAGGGCTCTCCAAAAGGCCACTTCTCATCGCCGTGACTCAGCTAACAAGTACAACTCAGGAGCAGATGAATTTGGACCAGAGAATTTATGGAAAGATTGAAGACTCTGTTCTTCACTACGCAACCATTGCTTCAGAGGCAAAATTTGATGGTGTAGTTTCTTCCCCACTTGAAGTGGCACTGATAAAAGAAAAACTCGGAAAAAACTTTTTAACAGTTACCCCGGGTATCCGGCCTGCCGGCGGCGATCTTAACGATCAAAAGCGCGTGACCACTCCTCAGGAGGCTTTGAGCCTCGGCACAGATTTTATGGTTATCGGTCGCCCTATTACGGCCAGCTCTGATCCCCGAGCGGCACTCAAGGACATTCTACAAGGAAAATAAAATGAACGATGCTCAAGCAGTTGCCCGGATTCTACTTAAAGAGAAGGCTGTATTTTTGCGACCCGACGATATGTTTACATGGACCTCAGGGATCAAGTCTCCGGTTTATTGCGATAACCGTCTTCTCATTTCAACTGTTAAGTCTCGTGAAACGATAGTCAAAGCTTTTTGCCAGAAACTGGCCGGTCAAAAAATTGATTTTATTGCTGGCACCGCGACTGCTGGAATCCCATGGGCCGCCTGGATTGCCTATGAGATGAAGCTACCCATGATTTATGTCCGTAGTTCTTCAAAAGATCACGGCAGGCAAAATGCTATCGAAGGATCTGCTCCAGAGGGATCTCAATGTGTTTTGATTGAAGATTTAATCTCAACGGGTAAAAGTTCAATCGCTGCGGCCCGGAAACTTCAGGAAGCCGGCCTGGTTGTAACTGAAGTCATGAGTATCTTTACTTACGGCTTTGCCGAAGTTGATAAGATCTTTGCTGATGCAAAAATGAGCTTTCAGTCGCTATCAAATTTTGATGTTTTGGCACAGGTCGCTTATGATGATAAGGTTTTAGACTCTCAAACTCTGGACCAGGTCCTTACCTGGCGAAAAGGCGTGGTATTTCCGTGAAAGATCTCGATTATAAAAAGAAGCTACTTCATTTCTCTAAAATTGATATTGAGAGTGTCGCCAAAAAACATAAGACACCATTTTTCCTCTATTCAGAAAAAGTTCTGACGGAAAACTATAATTCATTTTACGAGGGTGCCAAAAAGGCCGGTTTAATAAACCCTTTAGTCTGCTTTGCCCTCAAGTCAAATCCCAATAAAAATCTGGTTAAGATCCTGGCAAACCTGGGCTCAGGGGCTGACATTGTTTCAGGTGGGGAACTTAAACGGGCCTTGGAATCAGGCATTCCTGCCTCTAAAATCGTTTTTTCCGGTGTGGGAAAAACTGAAGATGAAATTATTTTTGCCTTAAAGCTTCCGGGCAAAGGGATTAACTCGTTTAATGTTGAGTCCATGGAAGAGCTGGAACTCATCAACGCCTGTGCCAAAAAACTAAAAAAACTTGCCCGGATTTGTTTTAGATTAAATCCGGTGGTTCAACCGAAAACACATAAATTTATTTCGACAGGGAATAAGACTCATAAATTTGGCCTTCTTGAAAAAGACCTTTTATCTTGTCTGGGTAAATCTAAGTACTGGAGTCACTCAACACTAGTGGGCCTATCCATTCATATTGGTAGCCAGCTGCTGGACCTGAAAGCTACAAAAAAAGCTATTCAGCGCCTCTGCGAAGTCGGACTGAAAACAAAAATGCCGCTTGAATTCCTGGATGTCGGTGGAGGCCTTGGTATTGATTACCATCCATCTGAAACCCAGAAGCTGCCTTCAATTAATACCTATATGGAACTAGTTGCAGAAACTCTTGATAAACATTTTTACTCAAAATCAGATTTAAGACCAAGTGTGGTTTTTGAACCGGGTAGAAAAATTATCGCTCAGGCAGGAATTTTTGTGATGAAAGTTCTTCGTAATAAAGTTTCTGAAGAAAATGTTTTTGTCATTGTTGATGGTGGTATGAATGATTTTGCACGACCGGCCATCTATGGGGCCTATCACGGAATGATCCCGGTCAAAAAAGGTAAAAAAGAGATACCAAGCCATATTGTAGGACCTATTTGCGAGACCACAGATTGTTTTGGATCTAACCGACTACTCCCTCCTATGAAGTCAGGAGATTTGCTCATTATTAAAGATACCGGGGCCTACGGCTACAGCATGGGATCAAACTATAATTTAAGAGGAAGACCTCTGGAATTACTGATTGATACAAAGAAGAATTTGAAAGTTATTAATAAGGCCCAGGACTACTCAGAACTTACTTAAAGCATGTAAAACTTGATTCCAAGGGATGCATTCCACGCAGACCCTTGGATCGAGGACATAGTTGCGTTTTCAATTTGTGTATAAACATCAATCTTCTCACCATTAAAAATGACAAAACCCGCTCCGTATAAAATTCCATCTGTCGTGGCCTTATCTTTCATACCATATGCTTTACGGGCCCCTTCTTCAGAAGCTTCTGAAACTTTTGTCCCAAGAGTTTGATTAATGCGGTGAAATCCATAACCGAATCTTAAATAAAAACTTTTTTGAAGGTAGAAATTCAGACCAAGTATCAGGGATGTTTGAGAATGCTTGAAGGTATTATCAACACCATCATGCCTCATGTCCCCCTCACCGTTAAACTTAAGCATAGAGGCTTCAAGTTCGAAAAAATCTTGTCTCACACCTATACCTGCAGCGTAGGAAGTGCCCGAAGGATAGACATTGTTGTTAGCTGCCGATTTTTGATTAAGCTGAGAATACCCACCCTGACCCAGAACGAAGATCTGTGCTTGGGCCAGAGCAGGAACAAAAAAGATCAAGTATATGAGACTTTTCAGCATAAAAACACATCCATGCCCTTACTCTATCAACGATCTGTATCTTTCTTTAAAATATTAAAGAAAAGGAAATATTTGCAACCTCGTAGACTAAAATAGTCTGTGAAAGAATAAAGCATGAGAAAGTTACCTAAACTGCTGCTTCCGTTTCTACTCTTATCTGCTCTATCAGGTTGTGTTGTGAAAGAAGACCCGATCTCGACACATTCTGAACTCCTGGTCACAAGAGGTGATCTGGTCGTCCTCTCATATACCTCAGACTCGTTAGTTGTTTTCAATCAAAAAGGTGTTTTTAAAAAAGTTTTATACCAACTTTCAAATACCGTTGGCGATAACATTGCTTCTCTGGAATGGCTTCCAGATACAAATGAAATTCTTATGGCCATCGATGGAACACCCGACCGAGTAGATGCCATATCTGTTATAACGGGAAACGTGCGAACATTTTATAACAATACGACTTACTTGAATGGAACCATTCAAGGTATGGCCCGCCTCCCTCACTCGCGGGATATTATTGTTTCTGAGGGTAATACGATAGAAAGATTTTCGGCCAATGGCACACGTGAAACATGGACCACCATCTGGCCTGCCGTCGCCTCGGTTCAGCCGAACTCACAACAAATTGTGGGACTTTCAACCGGAAACTGGCTCGCATGCTCTTCCACAGCCGCTTCTGGAGTTAAGATTCTACCTGACTCTACAACAAGTTTAGCGCCGATCGCTTCAGTAGTGAGCGCCATTCCTTCAACACAGCTTTCTTATGGCTGCGGTGAACTTTCAGATGGGCGAATAGTCGTGGGATGGAATGGAACTGGTGATGCCATTCAGGCATACTCAGCAACACTGAGCGGAGTGACGACTATATTCCCAAACAATCCAGCCGTTCTCTCAGACCCCCGTGGTATGGCCATTGGTGAAAACGATCAAATATATGTAGCTGACGCTGCTAGAAATATGGTGGTTGAAATAGATTCGGCCACTGGTGACAGGGTCCGGGAATTTGGAAATATTTTTCTACAGTCTCCCCGTCACATTCTTATCATTCCAGGAATTAGATAAAAAAAGGCCCGCATAGCGGGCCTCATTTTTGTATTCTGATTTAAGACTATCGAATTTTATAGATCAATGTTCTAGAAGCATCAAGGGCATCGCCGAACTGAGCTCTGTTAAGAAGAGTTCCATCAGCTTTATAGAATGCTTTCGCCGTTAAGCTGTATTTTCCATCATTCAAAGTTACACCAAGGTTTTCAACATTCACACCGGCCGCAGAATTGCCAGAAGCTTCAGTGCTAAGAACCACCTCAGACGTATCAAGATCTCTGTCAAATAGAACTCTGTCAGAAGCGAGAGTACGCTTATGAGTAATGTTTAAAGAAAAACCGATGTTCGCTGCATTTGTAATTGGACCAACTTTGAATGTTAACACTTTTTCTTTTAAAGAAATGTTAGTCATCTGAAGTGATTTAAGAACTGGAGCAGCTTCGATCATTTCAATAGCATAGAGACCATCAATCAATTTAAGTGATCCGGCCATACGATCACGAAGATCTTGTCTCTTGAGATTTAAGAAAAATTTCTTAGAACCAACAGTTGCAAGAGATAGAGTATCACCGTTAAGGGTTACAACAAATTTCTCACCTGGAGTTGCAACTCCTGTGAGATTGGTAACATCAACCAGAACATTTGCCTGAACATCATAATCTCTAACTTCGTAAGGAACTTGAACCACTTGTGTACAAGGATAAGAAACTTGGCGGTAGTAAGGCTGCTGATAACATGTGCGACCAGGGTAGCGTCCTGGTCCTGGGCGGCCGGGACCGTATCCACCAGTACAAACTGTACGGTAAGTTGTCATTGTACGGTAGCAAATAGTCTGACGTGTTTCAGAACGGTATTCAGTGTGAGTCTTCTCACCTTTAAGAACTAATTCAATAGAATTTTGT
>DLGL01000081.1:19843-28621 GCA_002482685.1 Bacteriovoracaceae bacterium UBA7695
CCATCGTAAGTAAAAGTTTTTGTTTCACCGCTTGAAGCGATCGAAGCAAATGAAAGGGCGAGAGTCAAAACGCCAATAAACATTTTCATGTAGGTTCTCCTGAGGTTTAAATACAAACGTATTTTCTAGTACCATCAGGAATACCATGCTGCAATCAAGGCGAAAATCGTATGTAATGAATTGTAAAAAATACGCGCCGAATGGTGCCAAAAAGCACCACTTCTTATCCCTGTATTTTCCAGTCTGTAGAGCCGTCCGGGTTGTCTTTTAGCACAACTTTCTTGGCCGTGAGCTCATTTCTGATTTCATCCGCACGGGCCCAATTTTTGGAACTTTTAGCGACTTTTCGTTCCTCAATGAGTTGCTCAATGTAAGATGCGTCAATATCAGTGCCAGATGTGTCTTGTTCATTTTTTTGAAACTGCTTGAGAACTTTTGATGGCTCAGCATTAATAAGGCCAATAACTTCTTTCATGAATTCATTCGTAGCGTGAACTTGCTTTAAGGCCGCCTCACTTAATGAGTCCTTTGCATTTTTTACAAATCGCAAAAAGGTAAAGTACTGACCGAGAGCACCTGCTGAGTTGAAATCATTGGCAAGTTCATCTTTCATTTTCTCAATACAATTTGCAATTTCCAAAGGAACGGGGGCCGAGCCTTGGGCCTTGTAGGACTGGGTCTCCACAACAAACTCATGAATTCGTCTGACCTCATCAATGGCTCGTTGAAGAACCTCATCAGTCCACTCCAGACGCGCACGGTAGTGAACCGAAAGCAGAACGTGGCGAAGAACCTGGCCACCATAAGCTTCAACAAATTTACGAATGGTAATCACGTTACCTAAAGATTTACTCATCTTCTCAGTACCGAAATTTAAAAATTCGTTATGAACCCAGTTATTACAAAAATTGCATTGGTTGGCCGCTTCTGACTGAGCGATTTCATTTTCATGGTGTGGGAACATGAGGTCAATTCCACCATGGTGAAGATCAAGAGTGGGTCCTAAAAACTTTTTGGCCATGGCCGAACATTCAATATGCCAGCCTGGACGACCTTTGCCCCAAGGGGAATCCCACGAAGCTTCACCCTCTTTAGCAGGTTTCCAGAGTACAAAGTCGGTGGGATGTTTTTTATGGGCATCAACTTCAACCCGGATACCACTCTGGAGTCCATCAATATCTTTTTTTGAGAGCTTTCCGTAATCTTTCATCGTTGGAACATTGAAGAGAACTTCACCGTCTACAACGTACCCTGAACCATTTTTAATAATATCCTGAATCATCTGAATAATCTCAGGCATGGTCTCACTCACTTTCGGTGTGTGAGTTGCAGGCTTCATACCCAGTGATTCCATATCCTTTTTGACTTCATTAACCCAATGGTCTGCAAATTCAATCGCATCTTTCCCAACTTCTTTTGCCCTCGCAATGATCTTGTCGTCAACGTCAGTAAAGTTGCGAACAAAAGTTACATCATAACCAAAAGATTTAAGCACACGGTTAAACAGATCCCCTACGACGAAGGCACGGGCATTTCCGATGTGAAGATAGTCATAGGTCGTTGGGCCACAAGAATAAAATTTCACCTTACCCGGTTCAATCGGAACAAATGTTTCTTTTTTACGAGAGAGGTTATTATGAATTTTAAGCTCTTGGCCCATCCGGATACCTTTATTTATTTAAGTGGTGCACACGTTTTTTCAGAACACTGACTGGAGTGAGAGGAATCAGGAATTTTAAATCCGGCCCATGGTCATGGCCCGTGAGAGCGGCACGTACACCCATGAACAGAGGCTTTCCTTTTACACCCAGATCTTTTTTAACAGCATCCATCCAGCCATTCAACTCAGCTTCAGTAACAAATCCTGTGCTGACTTTATCTACTTCTGAACTAATAAAACTCAAAATTTTAGGAGTCGTCTCCCAGGAAAGAATTTCTTTAAGGGCATCAGTGATTTCCGGATTATCTTTGAGAATCATCTCATTGATCAGTTTAGGGAAATCAGTGGTGAAATGTGCGTATCTTTTCAGAAGTTCCACACAATTATTTTTCCATTCATCAGATTGTTTGTTGAAAAAATCTGTTTCAGGCTCTTTCTCAATCAAAGTGATGAGATCTGCGTTGCTCATTTTTTTGATGTGCTCGCCGTTAACCCACTTGAGTTTTTCAATGTCATACATAGCGGCCGAAGCTGAAAATCTCTCCAATCCGAAAACTTCGGTCAGTTCAGCTTTATCGAAAATATCTTTCTCTGTAGGGTGAGACCATCCAAGGAGACAAAGATAGTTACACATGGCCTCAGGAAGGTAGTGCTCATTTCGGTAGAGATTTACTGAAGTGGCCCCATGTCGTTTAGAAAGTTTTTGGCGGTCCTGTCCAATTAGAAGAGACACGTGAGCAAACTCAGGAATCTTTGCACCAAGGGCTTCATAGATCATAAGCTGCCTGACTGTGTTGTTTAAATGATCTTCTCCGCGAATAACATGAGTGATATCCATCAAATGATCATCCACAACACAACAATAGTTATAAGTCGGAAGACCATTTGAGCGCATAATAACAAAATCCCCTACCATATTATCCGGGTAGACAACTTTGCCTTTTACTTTATCGTTGAGCTCGTAGGATTTTCTCGGGGCCTTAAAACGAATGGCGGTTTTCTCACCAGCGGCCACACGCGCTTTGGCCTCGGCAAAGTGCTCTGGATTTCTCCATTTTCCGCTGTAGTGAGGATCAGAACTTTCAGCTTCAGCTTTCGCTTTCATGGCTTCAAGTTCTTCTTCTGTACAGAAATCATAATAGGCTTCGCCCTTCTCAACTAACTGAAGAGCGTACTTCAGATAGATATCAAGTCGTTCAGACTGACGGTAAGGGCCATATTTAGGATTGGGTTTATCAGGACCTTCGTCATGAATAATACCGAGCCATTTAAGATCATCGATTTGAAGTTTTTCATATTCTGCATTTGAACGTTCAAGATCTGTGTCTTCAATTCGAAGAACAAAAGTTCCGCCGACAGCTTTAGAATAGAGGTAGTTATAGAGAGCGGTCCTTGCTCCACCAATGTGGAGGTAGCCCGTTGGAGACGGCGCAAATCTTACTCGGACAGTCATAAAGAAATCTCCTCATTTGTAATGAGGACAAGAATACACCGAAGTATTGAGTTTTTGAAATTCTTAGGTGTAGAGAGAGTCGATTTTCTCAGAAATTGAGCCTTCAGCAGAGCCTGTCGAAAGAGCAATTTCTTTAACGATAAGATCCTTACACTGATCCAGCATTTTTCTCTCTCCAAATGACAGTTTTTTGGTCATTTTGAGAAGGAGTAACTGGCGCAAGACATCGGCTATTTCAAATAATGATCCGGTCTTCACCTTGAGTGTGTACTCGCGGTGGCGACGGTTCCAGGTGGACATATCGACCTTAACGTTTTGATCCTGAAGCAGTTCAAATACGCCGTGAATCTCTGTAGAAGGCATAAGCGCTCGAACGCCGTCCTTACTATCAACAGGGATCATGACTTTCATACCGTTTGAAATGACTTTAATGATGTAAAAGCTCTTAGGCTCACCATTCAATTCTTTCGTTTCCACGCTGCAAATCTGACCAACACCGTGGCCGGGACATACAACATGATCGCCGAGATTAAACATGAGAACTCCTCTAAAAAACATATATCAGGTCTACTTATAACGCGTCTGCGTTATAAGCGCTACGGAATTGAAAAAATTACATGATATTCAATGAGTTAGAGACATTTTGAGGGGGGAGAACCTGTAAAAAGTACTTTATTTAGCAACAAGGGCCCCAACTGGGCCGGGACCCTTGAAGTAATGGGTCTAGAAAAATGCCGAAAACTGAATAAGTCTGAACTGTAGAGATTGGCTGTAATCAAGATCTTCAGCATTGGTTGATGTAATCATCTGGAGAGCAACTTCTGGTGAATATGTTATGTGCTTCACACCAAACATATTTAAGGGAATACGCTTACCAACGGCGATCGTTGCAAAACGTAAATCATCGCGGGTGCCTTGTCCAAAGTCCTGCGCCCAACCTGCTCCTAGATAAAGCGAAGTATAGATAGCGCGTGTAAAGTCCTCATTCATATTCACGATACCACCAAACTGAATGTTCATATCCTCAGTCTGGTTTGTCCCCGAGAGACCGTTCAAGTACTGGAATCTCACACCGGCCTGAACAAAGCGATGGATACCGTAGGCATAGTTCATGCTGAAATTCAGTTTGGCCCCACTGTCAGCGTCTCTGCCTGCAGATTTTGTTCTGTCAAATGAGAGCACTAAAGACTCAATGGTCTGAGCGTTGAATTCAAGCATATGGCGCAAACCAGGTGCTGCCATAGGCATCGTATTGGCGGCGGCAGCTTCTTGCCTTTGTCGTGTTTCACCGAAATAAGTGTTTTGAGCAAAAGCACTCAGTGAGGCCAGGGCCAAGGTAAGAGCTAATAATTTCTTCATGTAATCCCCTTTTGAACGTTAAAGACCAACTAGTCATCAGATCTTAAAGATGTGCTACTTGTTAAGTCATAACTTACTTAAAATCGGGGCGAAGATTTGGAATGCCTTGCGAATCATTTAGCAGAATAAAAAAAGCCCCGCATAAAGCGAGGCTTTTCAAAAAATAAATTTTTTAAGAAATTAAAAACGATTAACGATTTCATTTCTCTCAAAGAAATAAGCAATTTCTCTTTCTGCAGCAGTAGCTGAATCTGAACCGTGAACTGAGTTCTCGCCAACAGACTTGGCGAAAAGCTTACGGATAGTACCTTCAGCAGCATTTGCAGGATTAGTTGCACCCATGATCTCGCGGTTTTTAGCAACTGCGTTTTCACCTTCAAGAACCATAAGAAGAACAGGACCTGAAGTCATGAAGCTTGTTAGTTCACCGAAGAAAGGACGCTCTTTGTGCTCGATGTAGAATCCTTCTGCTTTCTCTTTAGAAAGTTTTGTGAATTTAGCAGCGGCAACACGAAGACCTTGTTTTTCGAAAACAGAAATGATGTTCCCGATATTGTTATCAAGAGTTGAGTTAGGTTTGATGATAGAAAACGTTTTTTCGATGGCCATGTTAGCTCCTTATAAATTGAATACTACTTCTTTAATACTTCTGCGACCTTTTGTCCAAGTTCTGCTGGAGATCTTGCAATAGTTACGCCGCATTGTTGTAACACTTTGAATTTAGCTTCAGCAGAGTCATCTTCTCCAGAAATAATGGCACCTGCGTGGCCCATTCTTTTTCCTTTAGGAGCTGCGGCCCCCGCGATAAAACTCACTACCGGCTTAGTCATATTCTTTTTGATCCAGCGAGCAGCGTCAGTTTCAGCAGTTCCGCCGATCTCTCCGATCATGATTACAGCTTTTGTATCTGGATCTTTTTCAAATAGCTCAAGAACTTCAATGAAGCTTGTTCCGTTTACAGGATCTCCACCAATACCTACGCATGTTGATTGACCGATCTCACGTTGAGTAAGTTGGAAAACAGCTTCGTAAGTAAGAGTACCAGAACGAGAAATAACTCCTACGTTTCCTGGCATGTGGATGTGGCCTGGCATAATTCCGATCTTACACTCACCTGGAGTAATGACACCCGGACAGTTAGGACCAATTAAACGAGACTTAGATCCCTGGAGGGCCGCTTTAACTTTTATCATGTCCTGAACCGGAATTCCTTCCGTGATGGCAATGATAAGAGGCATTTCAGATTCAATACATTCAAGAATTGAATCTGCTGCAAATGGAGGTGGAACAAAAATCATAGCAGCGTTTGCATCAGTTTCTTTGATCGCTTCATAAACAGAGTTAAAGACTGGAATACCTTCGTGGATAGTTCCACCTTTGCCAGGAGTTACACCACCAACAACGTTTGTACCGTAGTCACGGGATTGAAGAGTATGAAAAGTACCTTGTTTACCTGTAAGACCAACAGTGATCAGACGAGTATTTCTATTAATTAAAATAGCCATATTATTTAGCTCCTTTAGCGGCCGCCACTGCTTTTTGAGCAGCATCAGCGAGATCATTTGCAGCAGTGATCTTAAGACCTGATTCACTTAAAATTTTCTTCCCTAAAGCAACGTTAGTTCCTTCAAGACGAACAATAAGTGGAACTTGTAATCCCATCTCACGAGCAGCATCAACAACACCGTTAGCAATAATGTCACACTTCATAATTCCACCGAAGATGTTAACAAGAATAGCTTTAACGTTTTTATCTTCGAGAATGATTGAGAAAGCTTTTTGAACCGTCTCTTTAGTAGCTCCACCGCCCACGTCAAGGAAGTTGGCCGGAGTTCCGCCGTGAAGTTTTAGAATATCAAGTGTTCCCATCGCAAGACCGGCACCGTTTACAAGACACCCGATGTTTCCATCAAGTGAGATGTATGAAAGACCAAATTTACCAGCTTCAAGTTCCTGTGCTGATTCTTCAGTGATATCTCTCATCGCTTCGATTTCCGGGTGACGGAAAAGAGCGTTGTCATCAAAGTTAAGTTTTCCATCAAGAGCAAGAACATCGCCCGACTTTGTCGTAACAAGCGGGTTGATTTCTGCAATTGAGCAGTCTTTCTGAGTGTAGAGATTATAAAGACCTTCAAAGAACTTGATCGCCTTCTTAAGAGTTTCCCCTTGAAGCCCTAGAGCGTAGCCAAGCTTGCGACCAACAGCAGGTGTGAAGCCTGTGGCCGGGTTGATGTGAGCTTTAATAATTTTTTCTGGAGTATCATGGGCCACTTTTTCAATGTCCATCCCACCCTCAATTGAAACCATGAAAGTGTTTTGTCCAGTTACACGGTCAAGAACGATTCCGCAGTAGTACTCATGATCAATGTCACAGCCCTGCTCGATCAAAACTTTCAGAACTTTTTTTCCTTCCGGACCCGTTTGGTGAGTTACAAGCTGCATACCCAAAATTTCTTTAGCGTATTTTTCAACTTCCTCAAGAGACTTGGCGAGTTTAACCCCACCGCCCTTACCACGCCCACCAGCATGGATTTGTGCTTTCACAACCCAAACTTTAGTATCTAGTGTTTTTGCAACTTCTACTGCTTGTGCAGGAGTCTCAGCAATTCCGCCTTTTAAGACATTAATGCCAAACTCGCGCATTAATTCTTTGGCCTGGTACTCATGAACGTTCATAGGCTCTCCTTAAGAATCCAGAAAATATATAAGATATGGAAGGTATTATAGGCATTTTCCCGGGTCTATCAATCAAAAGCCTTGAAAAACTTAAGGCGTAAGGAGCATGATAGAGGCGCGAGGTGTTATGAAAAAATATTTTGTTCTTCATCCGGCCGTTTTTAAACTCGATGGTGGTGCCATGTTTGGAATTATTCCAAAGCCACTATGGTCCAGAGCGATTCCTCCAGATGAACAGAACCGGATTCTTTTGAGTTTGCGTGTCATGTTAATTCAAACAAAAAACAAAAACATCCTTATAGATACAGGCATTGGTGACTATCACGGAAAAAAATTCGACGACCGCTTTGGGGTAGTAGGAGAGAAAAATCCCCTTCTTTTATTGCTGAAAGAAAAATTCAATCTGAATCCCTCAGATATAACGGACCTGATCATCTCACACTTACATTTTGATCACGTTGGTGGACTTGGTTTTGATGACCCCCATAGATTGATTTTTCCACAAGCCGTCTTACATGTTCACCGTCAACATTATGACTACTCATTAAATCCAACGGCCAGAGACTCAGGATCTTTTCATTCTCAGTATTTTAAAGCACTACTTGAAGGGGCCGAGGCGGATGGTAAGGTTCACTGGCTATCTGGCCAAAGTGGTCTGATTTTAGAAGATGGACCGGATAAAATAAACTTTATGTGCTCTCACGGCCATACACCTTTTTTAGTTCATGCCTGGGATGAGAAATTCATTTATATGGCAGATCTCGTTCCTACAGCTCACCATATCCCTATTCCATGGGTCATGGGCTATGACATTTCACCGGGACAGACGACAAAGGATAAAAAAGAGTTTTATGACTTTATTGCAACCGAAAAGAAAGTCATGATTTTTGAGCATGATATGGAACACTGGGGTGCCACTATAGATTTAAAAAATGGAGACCCCCACATCCATGAGCTCTTCACCGCTCAGGATGAAAAATCCATTGAGATTTTTACTTAACCCTGTCTTCTGTGAGTTGAAGAATTTTTTCATTGAGATCGGTTTTCAGAAGTTCAAAGTCCCGCTTAACTTTGACCAGAATTTTTTTAAAGTCGCTTTTGCCTGGATTTTTCATCGACTGCAGCTCTTCAATTATTTTCATTGATGTAAGTCCGATATTTTTAGAGGTAAGACGAACAAGCTTCTCGTATGTCCTTTTAGTCTCCATTCCGCCCAAGCCGGATTTTTCGAGCTCCAGGAAATACTTCTCATTCTGAATCACAAATTCGCTCAGTGTTCCGCCAAATTTCTGGGTATAGTTACTCACAGTGGACCTAAGCTCATTTTTAAAATTCTTAGGATTTGATTCGATAAAATCGATGAGGTGCTGCTCAATTTGCATAGAAATGGCGAGCAGAGTTTGAAGCTTTTGCTGAAGGTCCTGCCAGAATAAGTCTTCTTGATTCTGACTTTGCAATTCCAGGTCCATTTTTTTCTTAACCAAAGCGTTGAGGACCTGAATGTATTCTAAATTACCTTTATGATACAACACAACTTTGACCCGCGAAATATATTCCTCGGCCGGCGCTTCAAGGAGATTACCCATTCTGGAAGGTAGAGTCCCCCATGTGCAATGAGATGCTTTTACAT
>DLGL01000098.1:0-14034 GCA_002482685.1 Bacteriovoracaceae bacterium UBA7695
ACAAAATTAACGGGAGTGGGTTTTTATAAACTAGGTCTTAGTATTGTTTTGACCTGTTTGGTTCTCGTTTTTGGTGTCAGCTACTACATGCAACCTGGTTTAGATCAAACAAGCACGGCGTGCTATATTATTTTAATTCTTTCTAATGTTGTAACATTCACGCTCCACCGTGATCACAAAACTTGGATTATGTGGGGTCTGTACATTCTTCAAGTGATCACTTTTAGTTTTCTAATTTTTCATACATATCTGCCGCATCCTGACTGGATCATGTTTTTCTTTTACTCATCGCTATTTTTAGGCATTAGTAACTTCGCCATGATTCTGGGCCATTATTATTTAGTTGTTCCAAAGTTAAGCGAAGAGCCCTTGATTTATTGCCTCTATATATTCTGGACCGTACTCTTCTTGAAGCTAGTGGCTTCCCTTGCAGTTATTTTCACAACAGCTGCCCCATTTTTAGAAGAGGGAACTCAGTTAGGCGATGGCTATACGTTTAACTGGTTGTTTATAACCATGAGATATCTCTGGGGTTACGTGGCCCCATTGATACTGAGTTTTTTTACCTTTAGGCTTTGTAAACTGCGTTCCATTCAAAGCGCTACTGGCGTTCTTTACATCGTAGAGTTTTTTGTTATTGTGGGTGAACTTATCTCCGTTTATTTAATGGCAAAACATGGGTTGGCCTTATGATGTCAGTTCAAATTACATGTACAAGTTGTGGCTCAGGGATTGAAGTTCATCCAGATCAACATTCTCACAAAGTTGATTGCACAATATGCAAGCATGTTATGGACGTTAAATTTACGAAAGAGCATGAGGAAGGAATTCTTAAAGAGTGCCCCGTTTGTACACGGCAGGATTTCTATAAGCAAAAAGATTTTAACCGAAAAATTGGTGTCGCACTTTTTGTCATTGCCGCTGTTCTGTCTATTTGGACTTATGGGCTAAGTTTAGTTGCTCTCTATTTGGTGGACCTTTTCTTGTTCAAAAAGCTCTCTCTTGTCGCGATTTGTTATAAGTGTAGAACTAACTTTAGAAATCTCGCAAACATGGCCGAGATTCGCGAATACGATCACGAAATGAACGATAGGATTGTCTATTCCGACCATGACTTTAAGGGCAAACCTCTATCCCATTAATTTACTTAGACCTAAACAAGGGTACTTGTCGAACTTTGGTCTTTTAAGCTAAATATGCTATAATCGCTTAGTATTTTTAGTTATTTAACAGGAGCCTTTTCCCATAGAACCCCCCGCCGAACCTTTTAGGTTTCAAATTCGTTTTGATATTTTGTCTCCATTTTTTTCAACATATAGGTATGTATGAGTTCTGATCAAGAATTTTTGGTCTTATTTTTATCATTGGGACTTTCAGCTTTCTTCTCAGGGGCCGAAGCAGCTTTGCTATCTTTACCGCATGAGAAGGCTAAACAGATCGCTGAAGAGCATGGTCTTGATACTTGGGCCATGAAGCACTGGCTGTCGAAGCCTAATGATATTCTAACGACAATATTAGTTGGTAATAACTTTGTTAATATCTTAATTGCCTCACTTTCCACTTCTATTGCGCAGAGATATTTAGAGAATGATGCCATTGCAGTGAGTGTTGGTATTACAACCGTTATCATTTTATTGTTCGGGGAGATTGCACCTAAAACATTCGGCCGCGGAAGATCTGAAAAAGTTGCTCCAACATGTGTTTTAATTCTCATGGGGTTCTATTACGCTCTTTATCCCGTTGTGAAACTATTCATGAAGATCATTCAGTTGGTATTAGGCGAGAACGCCAACGTAAGAAGCCGTGCTGTTACCAGAGACGACATTGAAGTGATGGTTGAAATGGCGGAAGAAGAGAGAACAATTGATTCAAAACAAATTGATCTTTTGAACTCCATCCTCGAGTTTCCGTCGATTAAAGTGAAAGATATTATGGTTCCACGAACCAGTATTGAGGCCATAAAAAAAGCTGCTACATTCGAGCAGATCATTACCAGAGTCAGAGAAGTTGCCCATAGTCGTTATCCAGTTTATGAAGATGATCTTGATGATGTTCTTGGATTCTTACATGTTAAAGATTTGTCTTTCGTAAGTGATCAGGAAAGAATTCAATTCGATGTTTCAAGATATATAAAACCCCCATTTTTTGTGTATGAACACATGAAGATTCAGGCCGTCTTCGATCACATGAACCGTAAAAAAGTCCATCTTGCACTGGTAAAGGATGAAAACGGTATTGTGGTAGGGATGCTTACTCTTGAAGATATTATGGAAGAGATTTTTGGCGAAATCCAGGATGAGCATGATGATGAAGATGATGAAATTCCTGGTGTAAAAATTGAAGAAGGCGTTCTTGTGCCTTCTACAATATCCCTTCGAGATTTATATAATGAGTATGATGTTAGAATTCCATTGAATGATAACTTTTCGACATTAAATGGTTTTTTAATGGAGCAACTAGGAAATAGTTTTCCGAAGAAGGGTCATCTGATTATTTGGGATGGATATTCTTTTGAACTTGTAAGAGTCAAAAATTACGAAATTAAAGAAGTGAAAATTAAATCGGTGAATGGCGAGCACTTACGGGACTCTGATGCTTCGGTTAACGAAGCTTTAAGAGAGGAAGAGCATCAGAAGACTGTAGGCGCTAAATAGTATGTCAGAGAAAATCTACCCCATTTGTGTAATCGGCGGAGGCTCTGCTGGTACAATGGCGGCCCTTAGAACTGTTCTGAATAATGATGAGTGCCTTTTTTTTCCAGGATCGCCCAAAGATAAAAAAAAATCACGTGCTCTTTGGGTTCGAAAAATTGAAAACATGCCTGCTCATTATCAATATAAAAGAGGCATCGAAGAACCAAATCTTGAAACATTAAAATGGATTCAGGATTCAGATTTCAGAGAGAAGCTCTTTCTTCAAAAGAATCTCGGTGTTGCAGAAATAAAAAAAAATGAACATGGTTTATTTGAGATCACCGACTCTAAAGGTGGTAAGTATCTTTCGCAACATGTGATTCTTTGCACTGGTGTTATGGATGTTCAGCCTCATATCCAGGGATCTATAGAATCTGTATTTGACTACGCAAATTCGCAGACTATTGATTACTGCTTAATTTGTGATGGTCACCATGTGCTGAATAAAAAAACCGTCGTCATTGGGCATGAAAATTCCGCTGCATGGATAGCCATCATGCTCCACGAACGGTATTTCCCGCCCGAGATGACCATAATCACTAATGGCAAAGAACCAAATTTTCAGGAAGATACTCTTAAGCTATTAAATCTCTACAATATCCGCGTTCTCACTTCTCCAGTTCAAGAAATTCAGGGAGAGGACAAGGGAAAAACTCTGAAAGGGTTTTTGCTGGAGGATCAAAATGTTGTTCAAGCACAGATGAGTTTCATATCGATGGGAATGATTGTTTATAATGAATTGGCCCTCGCCTTGAAAGCTGAGGTCGATGAGCGAGGCTTTGTTAAAACCGATGCTAATGGCCTCTCATCCGTCCCTGGGCTCTACGTAGCTGGTGATCTTCGTGCCAATACCCGAAAGCAGATTTACACGGCATGGGATGGAGCAGTTGGCTCTGCCAATGCAATTAACCAAATCTTGCGTTCCAATCGGCGACAAAAACTCCTTAACAGTTAGTTTCGATCAGTGCCATGGCTCTCTGCGTGGTGCAAACTTACCTGAGTATTTCGGTTTTAAAGTGCACCTTGCGTCGTGTTGTTTGATGTGTATTTCACTAGATAGAGATGGCCCCTCGTTTGCTTTTACGCCTGAAAGTTCCAATGGATGTTAGAACGTAAAGGACAGAGCAATGCTTAAGTACATTCTCGTATATTTTCAGGTCGCCTTGTTGAGTTTGGTTCTATACCACAGGCCCGTCCAAGCTCAGGAGCTTAGCGAGCAGATTATTTCTGATCTCGTTACTGTTGGTATAACTGGCGCCGCAACTTTAAGTGGTAATATACCGCTGGCGATGGCTTCCGGAGTTCTTTCAAAATACATTTCTACTTATGGAATTCAGGGAGTGAAGAGCCTGATCAGTAAAGTGAAAGGGGCACCACCGCAGGATCTGGGTGAAATCAATATCTATTATGTGTACTTGATTCATGTGAAAAGAAATCTCTACCAATCAATGATTAACATTCGCTCAAATGTTAAGGCCGATCAAACAAACCAGATTATTCTAAAAGAGATCGAAGAGCTTGAAGCCTCACTAAGAGGAAGTTGTCCCGAAAGTCAGTGTTTAGTAACGGGCATCGATGAATCATTAGTAAATTATCAATTCTTAAACATCGCTCTTGATGCAAATCAATCGTTCAATATTTCTGAGTATATTGAAGCCCAACAAATCAAATCCACTTATCAATACCTCATGCTTCTTTATATGGATGTTATCTTAGTTGAGCAAAAATTACTTGAAGGTCAATATAATGTCCTCGCCGGACAAGTTTCATCTTTATTAGAAATTCTCGATGAAAACGTTTATCTCTCAAATGAAGAAAAAGAGTACTCGTTTCAAATGGCTCTCAACATGGTTTTAAAATGGCAAAAGCACCGGGATCTTCGAAGATCTATACTTTTAACGGCCCTCAAACAGCCGATGGAAGATATGCAGAGGGAGAATGCTGATCTTGAGGATCAAATTAATGGGTACCAGGATTCAAACGAAGATCTTAAAAAAATCATGGCGGGACTTTAAATGAAATTTCTTATTTGTTTTTTTATCTTAGTTCAATCAGTTGGAGTCTACTCACAGTCAAAACCTGATTCATACGAATCAAGACTTCAGAGCATCCAGCGAGAAATGTCTCAAATGGGTGTTAAAATGGATGTCAACAATCCTAATCCATTTATAACGGGGTCGGCTCTTCAAAATTACTTTCTAAATGAAAAGATCCTTTTACTTGAAAGAGATGCATATTTCATGATGAAAAGTAATAAACTAACAACGACTGAGGAAGTTGCTGATTATCAACACAGGCTAAAAGTTTTGAGCAGCCACGCAAATAATATTCTTTTAGGACTGGTTCGAGCGCTTAAAAATTCAAAGCAGGAAGGATTTACTCAAATTGAAGGACCAAAACTTCAAATTGAGTGGGAAGTGTTGCTTGAACAATGCAAGAAAGATCCAACATGTGTGGGCCAAAAGTTAGCATCAGGTGATGTCATTGTCCAAAATGATATGATTGACAGTTTTGCCTTGTCACTGGAGATGGTTAAGCAAATTCCTTACATGCATGATATTGAGTTTGCAAGCATCTTTCAGCTCGTTCAGTTGCTACATATGGAAACTATCGTCGGCTATGCAAAGATATCAAAAGTAGAGTTTGATCTCTTTATTAAAAAACAAAAGAAACTAGTTAAGAATATTGATGAGAATAAGCAGCTCACTCCCAAAGAAAAAGAGTATCACCGTACTGTAGCGTTAAATACGGTTAACAAATGGAAAAAGAAAATCCTTGAAAGAAAATTTGATCAAAAGGCAAGATTCATTCAACTGTCAGGCAAACTAAAAGAAGAAAATCTTAAGATACTAAATCAAATAGAATCGATTCGTAGTGAAAATCCGGAAATTCTGCCTGAGACCGAAATTTGCCGCAGGTTTTTACTTTTCAAAAAAGACCGTCGCAGATGTGAATTAAGAGCGAAGCTCGAGACTCATATTGAAGGCTTGAAATCAGGTCGTAAGACTTATGTGCCTTCTAAAGAGAAAAAACTACCAGAAGAATTTTGGACAAATATATAGGAGTCTCCCATGTTTATCCTTCGTTTCGTTTTGAGTGCGATGATTATCCCTTACTTCCTGTGCCCTACACAGGTATTTGCCCAAAGTGTGAGAAAACCTCAAAGCAACATGATGCTTTATCAGAGGGTGATGGGAATCGCTGAGAAGAAAGCTGATCTTGTAAACCGTGCTCTCCCTCTGGGAAATGTCCTGGCCGTAAAATCTGAAAAGAACTCAGCCGTTAAAGCAGAACTGAGTGAAAGAATTCAGAGTCTCAAAATCGCCAGTAATGCTGAAGTAGCCGAATTTAAGAAAAGTCTACTAAAAATTAATGAGCAAGAGCTTAGTGAAATGGGGCGAGAACTTCAGGGTTATCTAAATGCAATGAATGAAACCGAAATTCAAAATCTTGGAGAATCGCTTAATAATAATTTGCAGTATCAGGATGAAGCCCTGGAATTTGTATCTGCATTTACTGTGAATGAGAAAAAAACTGCTATCAGAAATGCTATTCAAGAAGATTTAGGCTTTCTTAGGTCTGTTTATAATAAAAAATTAGGAATGGCTTCGAAGGAAGATTTGAGACGGGATCTTGAAAAAAACCTTTTAGTCTTTGATCATCATCAATCTAATAAAGCTGAAGGAAATAAGATCCTTCAGATTTCACTTTTGGTACTCGCGGGAGTTGCCCTTGCTACATGGGGGATTTCTAGTGCTGTTTATGGAGCACGTCTTGGTCGAATTAGATCAGATCGTGAGGCGAGACTAACTGAGCTTCAGAATAATCTGGCAGCTCAGTACCAGGCCTACAAAGGACAGCTAACAAATGCAGAACTCGAGCACTTAAGACAAAACGGTTTCATTAGAATGGTGTGCGGAACTTTTGATCAACCCGATTCAATCTTATGCAATCGCTACGATTATAAATTGTTCTCAGGTAAAAAACATTGCTCTGTTTATTGTTATAAAAACATTGAAGACGGAAGAGAAACCCTTCATGAGCCAGCAATATGTACAAGTCCATTTATCCCCACAGATTGTTATGACCCTAAAGAGTACTGGGATGCCTTTGCCCGTGGTGAGGATGTTGGTTATGACGATGGATATTCCGATGGTCGTTCTGACGGCGAGTACGATGGTCGCTCAGATGGTCACGCTCATGGTGATGACGACGGCTATGATGACGGATATGACGAAGGTTATTCTGACGGTTATGACGATGGATATGATTCTGGGTATTCAGGAAAGTCCCGAAACTTTATCCCTTATAGAAAGACTGAAGCTTATTTGAAAGGTTTCAGGGATGGTGTTGAACAGTATCAAATCTTATTTTTAAATTATTAGGAGAATTATATGAGACTCACCGCCAGGTTTTTAAGCTTTATATTAGTACTGAATTTTATTCTTCCCCAACAGGGATATGCAAGTGTTTCACAAAGAAATACCGAGCGTAAGGTCACATTTTCTTTGGTGAAATTGCTCGCTCACGAACTTAAATCTAATCCTAAAGACTATTTCTCGGCCGAAGAGTTGTCTTTAAAAGAAAAGCTTCAGGAAAAAAACATCACCAATACCGCAGTAGAAGAGATTAAAAAGAAGCTTCGTAATGAATCATTTGCTCTAAGTGAAATCAAGCAGCAAATCCAGGGACAGTTGCTTTTAGAAGAGCAGAATAAGCTCATTGAACTCAGGGTCCTTTTAACTAAAGCTTCATCTGAAAAGCTGGACGCTTTCTTTAAGCAGGCCATGAAAGACGGCACTTACAATCGGGATTTTTATCTCAGCTATGAGTCTGCGTATAACCAGTTAGAAAAGATAGAAATCTTAATGCAAATGATATCTTCGGATGTCAGTCTTATCCGCTCACAAAATGCTAAGCAAATTGGCCTTATGAATCGTTCAGATTTATTAAAGCAGCTTGAGTCGACAGGCACTCTCATGAATTATAAAAACAATGAAGTTGTAACGATACTTATAATTGTTCTTACTGTCGCTGCTGCAGGTCTGATTACTTGGGGAATTGTTTCTGCTACCAAAGCGAGACATGAGCGTAAGAAAAAGGAATTAAATGATGATTTTGACCGCCGTGAAGTAAATGCTCAAAATCAACACGATCAAGACATTAAAACCTTGGACCAAATTTTTGCAGAAAGAGAAAGACTGAGAGAAGAGGGATACGTGTGGCAGGTATGCTCGACCACCACATCTGTTAAAACTTCCAGCTGCTCTTATGACTTTAGTACCCATGCCGGTGAAGAAGTGTGTGTAACTCATTGTTTAAAGCAACCAAATACGGGTGTTGAAACAATGCATTCTAAATCTTGTCACTCCTCTTATATTCCTAATAACTGCTTTACAAAAAATCCAACAGCAGCAGGCTATGATGATGGATATGATTCTGGTTATGACTCTGGATACAGTGTTGGCTATGACCGCGGCTACGATGATGCTTACAGATCGGCTTACGATAATGCCTACTCAATGGCCTTTAACTCTGGCTATAACTCTGGATATTCTTCGGGTTTCTCTTCTGGATACTCAGATGGATCTGCTGATTATAGCGACGAAGACGGCAAATCCGTGAGGGTCTCATCTCTCAGGGCACTTCTATCTGGAGAGGCCGATGAGCGCGCCCAGGGTTACAGAAAAGGCTTTAGTGAGGGGTATGCCTATGCCTTGCAACTTAAAGTCGGAATCTCTTTTTAACTATTTCAGGGGGATAGGCACGTTCTATCCCCCTGTCAAAACTCTTTACACCCACTGGAAAAACTTCGCTCCTGACCCATCTTGCTTCTCTTCCTGACATAATGCTTTCATGAAAACTCTTCTCTTAATAATACTGATGTTTCAGGTCACACACGCTTTTTCCCAGGAAGCACATAAGTATGTTTCGGCGTATTTTGAGAGGCCTCTTAGTTGTCCTCTCAGGTTTTCAAACCTCAGCCATCTACGCGATCAGGTTCAGGCCCTAACTAATACCCTGGGCAACGGCTGCACGAGCAGTGGTCAGCAAGCACTTAAACAACTCAACTCGAGTGTTTCAAACTTAGAGGGGATTGCTTCAACCTGGTCAACGATGAGAGGAAATGATCAGAATGCCCAAAATGCTCAATTAGCAAAAAATGCCAGTCAGGTTCTGGGTAGTTTGAATATCATAACGTCTAACAACGCCTGCTTTTATGACATTAGATCGAGAGGGGCGTTGCCTGTGGTATCTGATATCATTATGAGTCTCTCACAACTCGGTCTTCTTATTCCAAGTGCTACAGGAACCGTGGTTGCTATGGGTGGATATGTTGTAGGATCAGGTTTAAAGATTGTTAATGAACTTGTGAAGAAAAAATTCAACTGGAATAAACCTGAAGAGCGACGTGCTTTCCTGCAACTTAACTGTGCCTTCTTTGATAACCGCAGAGTGATAGAAGAAATGGGGCTATTTAATCCAGAAACTCCTTCCTTTCGTGAAAAACTTATTCATGACATGAAAAAAGAGCGCTTGAAACTCATCAAAACACAAAAAGATTTTGAAAAAGCGGCCCTTTCTAATGAAGCATTTTTGGACGAACAGCTCAACTCAATCCCAAGCATCAAGTCTTTAGGTCTCAATCCAATACTATCCAGGAAACTTGATGAATTATCGTTGGCATTATCGTCCCGTCCTGCCGACTATGCAGCTAAGTGGAAGCAAGTTTCGTCAATGGCGTTTCTTGCTCCTCAAATTAAGGAGATGCTTAAAGAATTAAAACTTGAAGCGTTGGATGACCGGGCCGTTCAAATTATGGTTAATAATCTTGAAAATCTGACTCCGCATATTGCAAAAGATGGTAACGCCTGGAACTGCACAATTGATGACTATGAATTAAAGTATAGAGGTCCAATTGTTGCCTTCTCATCTCAGATTTCTGCCGCCATTAAAAAGTCCATGTCTTACATGGAAGCAGAAGCCAGTGCGCAGGATAAAAAACTTGCCAAGAGAATTTCTGACTTAAAAGTTAAGCTCATAGAGGCCAATACTATGTCATGGGCAGCTTCTCAGCGACTTACTTCAGTTGAAGCAAGGATTACGTCCCTTGAAAACTCTGAGAGACAGTACCTCTTTTCTGAAAAAGATGAAGGGAAGTCGGATGCTGTTGAAATTCTTGATCACTACAGAAAACTTCAGCAGAGTATCCTGGGCAAAGAGGGTAAAGGGTATCTTAAAAATTCTCTGGACCGAATGGATGATGTTTTACTTGGTTTAAAGAAGCAAATTACACAGATAGATCATGCACAGCCAGGTCGAGAAAAATGTGCGGCAGCGGAAAAATTGCGTTTTGTGTGGGCGCAATATCATTTCAAGGCGCAGGAGTCATATGACTTTGTAGCCACGAATCTGGATTTGTACAGATCGAGTTACAAAATTGGAAATGAAAAACAAAAAGCGGCAACTGATTTTGTTTTGGGTCAGATCTTTTCCATCGAAGAAGTTGAGGAAGGCAGGACTCCGGCCCCTCAAAGCGTTGGATACTATATGAACAGTGTGAACCGGTTAATGGGTGAAGTGGAAGGAAAGCTTCAGGATTCCGGGTGTTTCTAATAGCCGACTAAAGCAGACCGTCTTGAATTCGCCCCTATAACGGTACTATTTACCCTGCTTTGTCATATGCCCCTGGGAATTTATAATTAACCTGGGGGAACTATGCTCAAAAAAGAACTACGGTCACGTCTGCGATCTCACCAAGGTCACCAAGAAGATTTATCTTCTTATACTAAAACTCGGATTAATATTCCCAACCTTCCTTCCTTATCGCAAGAGTATGAAGAGCAAGTATGTCAGCTTATAAATTCTCTCACTATTAAGCCGTGCCTCATTCAGTTTCACCATCCCAATGATTTGAGTGACTATGAGTCTGTTAGAAATTTTATTTCTCTTCTTAGTGAACAAAAAAGTCTCTGGAGTGCGCTCACCGGAACATTAAGCTGGATCAGTGTGAGTTTTACAAGAAGTGGCGCCCTCATTTCCTTCGATCATTCAAATCTTGATTTGGTAATATTAGAAGACTCTCTTAAAACAATGAGCTTTAGGTCGGATGTTCTGGTTTCATTTAATATTCAGAAGCGAGCCGAGCATGTTTCTATAAAAATGAGATTGGAAAAAAACAAAATTTCAAGCCTCTCGTCTGAAAAGGAAAATTCTCTATGAGAAAATACGCCGCTGCAGCTCTTAGCTTAGCAATAATTTACGGATTCACGTTATGGCCTACCACAGAAGTTTCTCCACAAAAGAATCGAACGGTTACTTATAAAGGAATTAACAACGAAGCCTTTGAAGCTTTAAAGGCGGAAATCTCCGCAAAAACGATAGAGAATAATACTTTAAAAACACGTGTCTCAAAACATATCGAGAATCTTAAAGAGAAAAAGTCGATTGTTTACCAGACTCATTCAAAATCTCAGAAGCAACCAGTTGCAAGCTATATATGGATTTATCTTGCTGGTCTCTGCGTCGGGATCGCGGGGTTTGCAACCTTTCGTAACAAACAAGCTTCAGTTGGTGCGGATTCCTTCGAAGCCGATTCTTTGAATCCTACTATGAAGCGTGTTCTAACGGAACTCTCGACTCCTGTCCTTATTTGTAATTCTGACTTTGTAGTTACATGGCAGAACAAAGAATCTGAAAAACTAAATCTTGGAACTGACATCATTCAGGATTTTGTAGAGTATTCATTTGATAAAGATTTTTTTGAAGTAAATTCTAAAAACTATGACGTAAAGGTCGATGAACTGAAGCATAAAACGGGCCAAGTGAATTATATGATTCAGCTTGTTACTCGGCCCGCCAACTCTAATCTGTTAAGTCATGTTTCTAATGCCTCGGATGTGGAAAAGATTCTGGATATTTCAAATCAGGGGTCAGAAAATTTTAAAGGCATGAATCAGCTTGTTGCCGAGAATACTCTTAAAATGAATTCACTTTTTAAGAATTCATCAAAATTCATGGATGTGGACTTTGACGAAAATCTATCTGAGTGCTTTATTGAGTCTGGCAGGTTGAATGATGCAGTAAGTGAATTTATGATGGCCAACTACCAGCTCATTAAAAATGATTCTCAGGTCTCGAGTGTTTACTTTCGTACCTCAGAGAAGGGTCAGAGATTTAACCTCAATTGCTTCATCCCATCTCTGCAAAAAGATTCCTTCGCAGTTGCCGAGGCTTCCAATATTTTCATTCAGAAACTCTCTACACTGGAATCAAAATTTAATTTGTATTACCCACGTGTCTCATTTAGATGGATTACGATGGATGAGATTCAAGGCGTTGATATTTGTCTTAGCTTAGAAAATAAAAGTGAACTTGAGTCTACATTGAAAGAAACAAATACTTAAAACTTACTTAATCGATTTAATGGTTACAGGCCCGGAAACCTTCGCCCGACAGGAGAGTCTAATCTCCTTGTCCTTGATAAAATTTTCACCGTATTGTTGACTGAATTCATCTCTGAGGGCATCGATTGTGTTTTGCTCAATGATTCCAGCTGGGAGTAGGTTTTCCTTTCCAGTAATCACTTCAATTCTACAAGCTCCACACGAACCGGATAAGCAGCCATGAGGAAGGCTATACCCTCGGTCATAGAGGGAGTCGTAAAGGATTTCTCCTTCATTTACTTCGAAAACTTTTTCTGTGTCTTTAATTGACACTATGGGCATAGGGTTTAACCTTGTCAAAATCATCTGGGTTTAAGAAACTTTTCGCGTTCAAAATAAGTCTAACTTAAGTGCCATAAATGGTCACTATGAAATGGTCACATTTAGATGACCAAGGAGCCTTTAATGCTTACGCTCGAGAAAATGTATTCCATGGGCCACGAACAAGTTGTCTATTTTCAGGATAAGTCATGCGGTTTAAAGGCTATCATCGCTATTCATGATACAACTCTTGGTCCTGCCCTAGGTGGTACGAGATTATGGCAATATGCGAATGAAGAGGACGCACTTATTGATGTATTAAGGCTTTCAAAAGGTATGACTTATAAAGCTGCTGTTTCAGGATTAAATCTTGGTGGTGGGAAAGCGGTTATTATCGCAGATCCTAAAAAAGATAAATCTGAAGCACTCTTCCGTTCATTCGGCCGCTTTATCGAATCTCTCAATGGTCGCTATATTACAGCTGAAGATGTTAATACAAGCGTTGATGATATTGAGCATATCTTTGCAGAAACAAATTATGTAACTGGGGTCGCTCAACAGTATGGTGGTTCGGGAAATCCGGCGCCTTATACCGCGCTTGGTGTTTTTCGTGGCATTGAAGCTTCTGTGACAAATGCATTTGGTACAAGAAGCCTCAAAGGCAGATCTGTGGCCATTCAAGGAGTAGGATCTGTTGGATTTGAGTTATCTAAACTCCTGAATGAAGCAGGAGCGAGTATTGTCTACACGGATATTAATGAGCGCGGCATTCAGAAGATGAAAGAATCTTTTCCTAATGCAAAATTTGTTTCTTCAAATGAGATTTTTTCTGCGGCTTGCGACGTGTATGCTCCTTGCGCACTTGGGGCATCTGTAAATGATGAAACAATTTCTATGATGAAATGTAAAATCATCGCAGGAGCAGCCAATAATCAATTAAAAGAAGACCGTCACGGCGCCATCGTAAAAGAAAAAGGAATTATCTACGCTCCAGATTATCTTATTAATGCTGGTGGATTGATGAACGTTTCGATTGAGTTTGAAGGTTGGGCAGATTCTAAGTCTCGCCGTATGATTGATACCATTTATGACAAGACTCTCGAAGTTTTTAAAATTTCTGACGAACAAAATATTCCCGTTAACAGAGCTGCTGATGTGATGGCAGAGAAGAGAATTGAGTCGATAAGAAATATTAAAAATGCCTATCTTGGAAAAACTAATTTTCGCATGCCTGGACAAAAAAATCGTCGCGGGTAATCTTCAGTTTTAGAATTTATTATTAAGATAAGTCAAAATCGCATTTCGTTGAGTAGGTGTTAGAGGTGAGGTCACAATAATGACTTCACCAATACCACCTCTATAAGCAGTATTAATGAGGGCTCCTGCCCCGTAGTTGGGCGGCGAAGAGAAAACAGCGTGCATAATGTGAACGCTGTTAATACTCATATTCACATCGTGATTTGTTCCACTTGTTGTATTCCCGTTTAAATTTATGTCTGCCGTAGTTGTCACTAAATCCATGGCAGCGCCGTCATTTACAAGAGCGATGTCAGTAGAGAGTAAGTCCAGGTTTGTCAGTGTCGGGGGAGCTTTAAATACGATGAAAACTTCTTCTGCATTTGTTAATGCTACTC
>DLGL01000098.1:14076-27730 GCA_002482685.1 Bacteriovoracaceae bacterium UBA7695
AAAGTTCGGCAAGTGCCAGTCCCGCAGGCCTGAGTTGTGATGGCACCGGTGCTGGTTACAGTTAGTCCTGCAATGGCCGATCGGTTAGCAAAAGTGCTGATACTCCAGACACGTGTATCTGGATAAGCAATAAAAACTGATACGAGGTTGGCCGCCGTAAATGTCAGGCCAGCATCATTTAAAGCGGCATCCTGTATGGTTCCGCCGTTTAGGGTTACCGTTGAAACAGTATTTCCCAATCCATCAAAATCAAAATCATCAGAAGTAATGGTATAAGAATAAGTTAGAACGCTGGACCCAGATCCACTGACATAATCAAAATTAAGAGTCCCTGTTTGAGCAGGTACATTGATACTTGGTACTCCCGATACAGTGACATTTTCATTATATGTTGTAGTAAAAGTCAGTGTATCGCCGGCATCATAGGTTCCATTTGCAGGGATGGTACGACCAGTGATCGCAGCAGGGAGGGCATCGATAATAATGCCGGCCAGGTTCGCAGCAAAATTAAAAGATGCCGGACTATTGAGGGCGAGGTCTCTGATGTAAGCTGGGGCCGTAACAGTGAGGGCAGTAGGGTTGGTTATTCCATTCAGATCACTATCAGAGGCTACTACTGTATAGCGGAAAATAATTGTATTTGTCCCTGTGCCTGATAAATAAGTTGCGTAACGGGTAGACGATGTCAGAGCAAGTGGAAAGCGTGGAAATCCACCGGACTGAATTACATTAACAGGCTCACTGAAAACGATTGTAAAATCCAGGTCATCTCCCGCAACATAGGTTCCGGCCGCTGGTGGAGTGAATGACACCAACGTTGGCAGAACTGTATCAACTAAGATACCTGTCGTAACCGGGGGCGTGTAAGTCAAATCTGTGGCGGTATTGCCTGCCTGATCTCTGATAATTGCAGCACCGGTCATTGGGGAAGCCATGGCTATTCCATCAGCGTCGTTTTGCCCGGTGAGGTCCGGTCTATGAATAATGGTAGTCGAATTCGTTCCTGAAATGTAGGGAGCATTTCTAGCTGTTGCTCCAATGGTAAGTGGAAGATTTAAAGCTGCACTTGAATAATTTACTGCTTCAGACCAAGTGACTGTGAAGTTCATAGGGGAAGAGAGTGAGTAGCTTCCATTAGCAGGAGCTGCAACCGATGCAATAACGGGCCGTACACCATCTATTCTGGTTGTTGTTAAAGAGGCAACCGGAAGGGGCAACAAACTATTGGTATTTGCAACATCGGTAATATTTCCACCGTTCAAATCTATTGAACCAATAGCGATTGATCCATCAGAATCCAGATCTCCGACTTGAATGAGATAACGGAACACAAGTGTAGTTTGACCATTTCCGCCTGAGAGGTAGGTGGCGTATTGTTGGGTGGCACCAATAGTAATTGGTATACGAGGAGTTCCACTGACCTGATTTACATACATATTTGTATTAAATGCGACTGATATAAGGAGCTCCTGACCAATGTTCCAGATATTATCTGGTGTGGCCCCACCCCATGTTGGTAGCGTGCTGTCCACATTTCGTGAAACAGAAACTGGCTGGGGTTGAACAGAATTTAAGATAACCCCCGTTGTCGGAGGAACGGTAAATGAATTATTAGCGGCTGGAGTAAAATAGGAGTTTGTAGGAGCAGTGGAGCCAGCAATTGTGCCACCGTTAGCAGTGATAGTGGTAGCCACTGCAATACCATTCGTATCTACATCACCAGGAACAGTTGTATACCTGAAACGGATTAAATTAGTTCCAGATCCTGTTGCGTAGAGGGCCTGTCTTACACCGGCCGGTATTGTTATACCTATATATGGTGATCCAGTGACATTTACGGGGCGGTCATATTCAACGACAAATTCCAACACTTGGGCAATGTCATAGGTTCCATTCGCAGGAGGCGTCACACTCACAACATATGGAACTCTTCCATCAAAGGTGGTACTGGCGCTGTAGGTTCGTACCGCTGTATTAAAGGCGGCAAGACTCAAGGTCGCATTATTACCAACGCTGTCTTTAATAGTTCCACCATTGAGCCCAATAAGTGAATCGACAACATCAAAAGCATTTGTATCCCAAATATCATTAGTAATAGTTAGGCTGAAGCCAAGGACAGTTGTACCCGATCCACCTGAGTAGGTGGCATAAGTCGCGGCACCACCAAGAAAATCAAGCAAGATTCGCGGGGTACCTGTCACAACAACGGCTTCATTAAAAGTGACAAGAAAATCAAAACGATCGTCTTTATTATAAAATCCAGGCAAATTATTAAGTGTAAAAGCTGTTGGCGCAGGAACTGTATTATCAACTCTGACATTGGAGAAGGTTCTCGTAGTAACAGTCGCCGTATTACAATTTGTCAGCACTCCACTTGCATCAAAGGTTAATGAACCACCATTGAGATCCAGACTTGTCAGGGCGACTCCATCAGAATCGTTGTCTGAAACGATGAAAGTATATTGAAAAACTAAAGTGCTGGATTGATCCCCTGAAACGTAGTCAGCATAGACAGTTGATCCCCCAACATTTAAAACCAGTCTTGGTGTACCAGTAACAGTTATGTTAAATGGGAAAGAGAGAACCAAAGATAGCGTTTCACCCGAAACATAAGTTTTGGCTGAAGGGGTTGTAAGGGTAAATTTATTTGTCACGTTTACGTGACCCGAAACTAAATTTCCGGCGCTGGTCTGCTCTTTGACCTGGCAAGCAGACAACAGTAACAATAGGAAAAAATTGAGAGCTAAAAGAAGACTCTTCATTAGTAGCTTTATCGTCAAAAACTTAGACAATATTTAATGCTCAAAAGACCGGTTTTAAGAGGGGAAAATAAGTCCAGTGAAATGATTATTCAGTAGCTTGGATCATTAAAAAGGCGCCACCTAGAGTGACCGTTCCTGATGTTCGGTTATGCCTGATCCAGTACCTGTCCATGTTAGTCAGTGTCAGCGCTGTGGATCTTTTTATGGCCACAGTTGAAGAAGCAGGAACAATTGTAGAAACTGCTGTCGCGCTGGATGTACCGGTATCAGCGTTTCCATGATCCATTAAGGCCACAGATGAATTTACTGAAGCTGCATTTGTCTGGAAGAATACTGTTGGATTACTCCACGCGCCCTCGTCCCATAAAAAACGACCATCAGGTAGCGAAGCTGAACTTGATGTACTCCGGCGTCCTGCGAGGCGGAAGGGGACTTCAGCTTTTCGTAAGTATTTAAGTTTCAACCAAAGTCCGGCCTTGTAAACCCGGGTGGTGTATGAAGCACTGGAAGACTTTATTCTAAGTTCAACAGTATCACCGTTGTTAAAATTTGTTGCTGATCCAGAGAAGCTCGCCTTCTTAAGAGTCAATGCCGTTGAGCCAGTTTGAGTTACTTCAGAGCCAGCAATTAAAGTTCCAGCAGTTTTATCAAATAGAGCTGCGGAAGCTATTCCTGCTGAAGAACTGGTATTTATGATAGTCTCAAGCGTCCAAGGTGTGCCGGCAACGATGGTGTCGTAGTTATTATCATTTCTCAACCACTGATTCATAAAGGTGTTGCTAGTATACGTAGTGGAAGTTGTATTGGTGATGTTTGCATTATTACTACTGGCATCTGATGAGTTCTCACCTGCTATTTCACCACTTGTTAGAGGAAAATAAAGTTTAGTTGCGACAGCGTTTGTTTGTTCCACAATAATTTTTGCTGAATGAATCTTAACCTGATTGGCCGATGTTGTCGCCGGAACTCTCACTCTGTAATCAGTCGCTGAAGAATTAGGTGTCCAGACTACATTAAATCGTCTTCCAGAAGTTGAAGGTGGGATACTTACTGCACTGTCTGGTATAGTGACTCCAGTGCTATCTACCAGATAAACTGTGTAGGTTGTAGTTGTATTCGTATTATCAGCAACTAGTTCGAGCATAAACGTATTTGTTTCTGCAACGTAGTCCTCAGGATTAAAACTTGTTCTGGTCCTGCCAAAAGTAATAGCGGTGGTACTTGAAGCTAGTCCTCTATCAACTAGTTCTATAGGAACCTGGATATTGATCCCATTAGGATTAAAGTCAACAGCATTGCCACTGACTGCAACTGGAGTCAGAAGACTCACCGTTTTTTCTTCAGCTTTAGTTGAAGTAATTGAACAAGTCGATTCTCCCGCTGTATCAGTTGTCGTACAGTCTGTTACTGTATTGTCGCTACCTGTGACGCTAAAAGTAGGAAGCTCTCCACTGACTGGGTTATTGTTGATGTCCTTAAGGGTTATAGTAACTCCACAAGAATCTATTCCGTCAGCAAGTGTCGGTGTTGAAGCGATTATCGTGCTATTCGCAGCTACAGGTGCCCCTGCTGTAAAGCTAACCGATGATCCTGATTTTATGACCGGACTTGCAATGGAGAGAACCTTGTCTTCTGATTTTGTAGAACTCAAGGCACAAGTTGCAATTCCTGAAGAATTTGTTGCACTACAGATGCCGTAAGTATTGCTGCTGCCACTCGCAGTAAAGGTTGGAACAATTCCAACAACTGCAGCGTTGGAGGCATCTTTTAAAGTAACACTGACAGTTGATGTGGCCACTCCATCCGCCACTACTGGACCTGTGCCAGTGATAGATGAATTAAGTGCGACAGCTGAGCCTGATTCGAAGACAACCGTGCCACCTGTTTTACTGACAGGGGTGGCGATTGATAATGTTTTAGTTTCTGCAACAGTTGAATCCAGAGTACAAGTAGATTCTCCCATAGCAGTTGAGGAAGAACAGGCACCATAAGTATTTAGAGTGCCTGTGGCAGAAAAAGTTGGAATTGTTCCTGCAACATTATTGGAATACGCATCTTTGAGCACAATTGTAATCGTAGATGTCGAAGTCCCATCCGGATTGACTGGCCCGGTCCCGGCAATGCTTGAATGAGTTGCGTCTGGAACTCCTGCATTAAAGACAATCGCTGATCCCGCTTTTATAACGGGAGTAAGGATAGTTGGAACTTTATTTTCGGCCTTGGTTGATTTAAGCGTACATGTTGAAATACCGCTGGCGTCCGTTGAAGAGCAAGCTGTTTGAATATTTGTTGAACCTGTATTGGTTGCACTAAAAGTAGGAGTCGACCCCATAACTGGATTTGCATTGGCATCTCTAAGTGTAATGGTAATTGTTGAACTCGCGACACCGTCAGCTGTGATCGGTCCTGTTCCGGCAATCGTTGATTGGCCCGAAGTTGCTGGTCCAGCAATAAAAGTAACAGTTCCATCAGACTTGGTTACAGGATTTGTGATACGAAGAGTTTTTATTTCTGCCTTCGTAGAAGTCATAGAACAAATTGCAACTCCACCTGCATCACTCATTGAACAGGCGTCATAGACATTTCCGGTTCCTGTATCTGTGGCATCAAATGTTGGTGTTACTCCAGGAACGAAGTTGTTATTCGAATCTCTGAGGGTAATTGTTATGGTAGAGTCGGCGGACCCATCTGCCAGAGTTGGGTCAGTTCCCGAAATCGTTGAATTTGCCGCCGTAGGCAGAAGATTTGAAAAAACCACTGGCTCAGATCCAGTCACAGCAACTGGGGATGTAAGCTGAAGAATTTTTTCTTCTGCCCTTGTTGAGGCCAGCCCGCAGGTTGAAACACCTGTCGCATCAGTAAGAGAGCACGCACTATAGACGTTTGTTGAGTCCGTGTCTGTAGCGTTAAAAATTGGTGTTACACCTGAAATGGGATTTCCAAATTCATCATTTATAGCAATGCTGATAAAAGACATCGAAACACCATCGGCACTGATATTAGTTGTACCACTGATATCTGAATGTGAGGCTGATGGAGAGCCTGCGACAAATACCACAGTGCCTCCGGTTTTAACAACGGGAGTAGCTATTGCCAGTGTTTTCGTTTCTGCTTTAGTAGATTTAAGAGTACATGTTGCAATTCCTGAAACGTCAGATGATGAGCACGCACCATACGTGTTGGCCGCATTCGTATTTGTTGCACTAAAGGTTGGCGTCTGTGCAGCCACCGGATTCCCAGAAATATCTTTTAGGGTAATAGTAATAGTTGAGATAAGTGTTCCATCGGCAACCACACTGCCTGTTCCTGTAATCGTCGAATTAGCGGCTACCGCCGATCCTGCAATAAAACTCACAACTCCATCCGATTTAACAACAGGAGTTGCAATTGAAAGTGTCTTAGATTCTGCTTTAGCAGATTTAAGAGTGCACGTTGAAATACCTGAAGCATCTGATGAGGAACAAACACCATAAGAATTTGTGGATCCTGTATTTGTTGCCCCAAATGTCGGGATTTGACCTGATACCGGATTATTGGAAATATCTTTCAGCGTGATTGTTATGAGAGAAGTGGCTGTTCCATTTGCGATTGTCGGTCCAGCGCCGGTGATGGTTGAGTTAGCAGCGACCGCCGCACCAGCTGTAAATACAACAGTTCCGCCTGCTTTAATAACTGGAGTTGCAATAGTCAAAGTTTTAGACTCAGACTTTGTAGATTTCAAGGTACAAGTGGAGATTCCTGAAGTATCAGAACTAGAACATGCCCCATATACATTTGTTGAGCCTGTGTCTGTAGCCGAGAATGTTGGGATGGTCCCTGAAACTGGGTTGTTATTTAAATCGAGAAGTGTGATCGATATTGTCGATGCTGTTGAACCATCGGCGGCCACCGGCCCTGAGCCAGTAATACTCGATGTTGCGGCAACCGCAGCTCCCGCAACAAAGGTTACGTTTCCATCCACTTTAATGACTGGTGTTGCAATCGATAAAGTCTTGAGTTCGGCCTTCAGTGAAGTAAGGGTACAGGTTGAAACCCCTGAGGCGTTTGTTGCTGAGCACGCACCGTAGGCATTTGTCGCATTTGTATCGGTTGCAGTAAAAGTAGGAGTTTCACCAGAGACTGGATTATTGCCACTATCTTTGAGAGTGATAGTTACTGTCGAAGTTGCAGACCCGTCAGCAGTGATGGAAGTTGTTCCTGTAATAGTTGAATTTAGAGCAACCGCAGCACCTGCTGAAAAAATTACTGTGCCGCCTGTCTTAGATACAGGAGTCGCAATGGCGAGAGTTTTAGTTTCAGCTTTCGTTGATGAGAGGCTACAAGTTGAGACACCAGAGGCATTAGTGGTAGAGCAAGCCCCGTAGTTATTTGCCCCACCGGTATCGGTCGCTCCAAAAGTAGGGACTTCTCCAGGGACCGGATTGTTAGCAGAGTCCTTCAATGTAATAGAAATAGTTGAAACGGATGTTCCGTTTGCGACAATCGGACCTGTACCTGTAATCGTTGAATTGGCAGCGACTGCTACCCCAGGAGTGAAGGTAACGGTTCCATCGGATTTAACCACTGGAGTTGCAATAGAGAGTGTTTTAGTTTCGGCCTTAGAAGAAGTCATCGTACAATTAGAAACACCCGATGCATCCGTGCTTGAACACACGCTATAGACGTTCCCTGAACCAGTATTGGTAGCAGAAAAAGTTGGGACCACGCCACTGACAAAATTATTATTTAAATCTTTTAAGGTAATTGTGATTGATGAGGTTGCCACTCCATCAGCGACTACAGGTCCTGTGCCTAAGATTGTTGAGTTCACAGCAGCGGCTGGGCCAGATGTAAAAGTAACACTTCCATCAGTTTTAGAAACTGGAGTTGCGATAGAAAGTGTTTTAATCTCGGCCTTATTTGAGGCCAGTGTGCAGGTTGAAATACCTGATATGTCCGAGCTTGAGCAACTGCCGTAGATATTCGTTGAGCTTGTGTCAGTTGCACTGAAAGTAGGCGTCTGTCCGGAAACCGGATTATTTTCTGCGTCTTTCAGGGTGATGGTGATAGCTGCTGTTGAAGTTCCATCGGCAACTATTGGACCCAGACCTGTGATAGAAGAATTTGCAGCAACCGGAGATCCGGCAATGAAAACCACGGTCCCACCAATTTTTGATACCGGTGTGGCAATGACCAGAGTCTTCGTTTCAGCTTTTAGTGAGGTTAGAGTACAGCTAGAGACCCCAGAAGCATCTGTAGAAGAACAAGTTCCATAAGAATTTGTGGAACCCGTATCCGAAGCAGAAAAAGTAGGAACTTCACCTGCCACAGGATTATTACCTGAATCTTTTAAAGTTATTGTGACAGATGCAGTAGTCATTCCATCGGCAACCACTGGACCAGTAGCTGAGATCGTTGAGTTCGCTGCCACGGGAACACCCGCAGTAAATGTGACAGTTCCACCAGATTTTGCGACAGGGGTAACTACCGCAAGAGTTTTAGTTTCAGCTTTAGAGGAAGCTAGGGTACAGGTAGAAATACCGGCGGTTGTTGTGCTGGAACAAGTTCCGTAGACATTGTTAGCTCCACCATCAGTAGCAGAAAAAGTAGGAATTATGCCAGATACGAAATTATTGTTTAAATCTCTCAGAGTTATTGAAACCGTTGAAGTTGTACTACCATCGGCTACAACTGGACTCGTTCCAGAAATTTCAGTATTGGCCGCAACGGCTGGTCCAGCGGTAAAAGTCACTGATCCATCGATTTTTACCACAGGTGTAGCAATGGCAAGAACCTTGGTTTCTGCCTTGAGAGAATTAAGAGAACAAGTGGCAATTCCTGAAGCATTGGACGTAGAGCAAGTTCCGTAGGTGTTTGTTGATCCACTATCTGTAGCATTAAACGTAGGGATTTCACCCGAGACAGGATTGTTCGCAGCATCTTTCAAAGTTATCGTTATTGATGATGATGCCGAGCCATTGGCCACAATAGGACCTACTCCTGTGATTGTTGAATTGGTAGCTACTGGTGTGCCTGCGCCAAATACCACCGTACTGCCGGTGAGGGTTATAGGAGAAACCAGCGACAACGTTTTAGTTTCTGCTCTGGCGGATGCAAGTGTACAGGTTGATATTCCATCGGCATCTGAGCTTGAACAAATCCCATAGGAATTTAAGGCATCGGTATCAGTTGCATTAAATGTAGGAACAACACCTGATACGGCATTATTACTTAAATCTTTGAGTGTGATTGAAATAGTTGAAGTAGACGATCCGTCAGCAACAACTGGTCCCGTTCCAGAGATCGAAGAATTAACTGCAACCGGAGCTCCCGGTGTGAATGTAACCGTGCCATCAGTTTTTGAAACAGGTGTTACAATGGCCAACGTTTTAACTTCGGATTTATAAGAGGCAAGAGTACAGGTTGATATTCCGGATGAATTTGTGAGCGAACAATTACCATAGATATTATTTGTTCCGGTATCAGTAGCACTAAAGGTCGGAGTTTGTGAGGGAACCGGGTTATTTTGCGCATCTTTAAGGGTGATCGTAATGGCAGATGTCGCCGTTCCATTCGCTATCGTCGGGCCAGCACCTGTAATCGTTGAGTTCGCAGCGACTGGAGCCCCGGCCGTAAAGATGACTGTTCCGTCAGACTTAACCACGGGGGTAACTAAGGCCAATGTTTTTGTTTCTGCTTTAAGTGAACTTAAAGTACAAGTTGCGATCCCGGAGGCATTTGTTGAGGAGCAAGTTCCGTATGTGTTCGTTGACCCTGTATCTGTTGCCGAAAAGGTTGGTACAGTGCCAGAAACTGGATTATTACCAGCATCCATGAGAGTTACTGTCACGGTCGATGTTGCTGATCCGTTAGCGATGACGGGACCTAATCCAACAATAGATGAATTCTCAGGAACGGGGAGTCCTGACATAAATGTGATGGAAGCCCCGTCCTTAACCACAGGAGTAGCGATAGAAAGAATTTTTACTTCTGCTTTAAGTGATGAAAGTGTGCAGCTTGAAGTACCCGTTGAGTCCGTCACCGAGCATGCCCCATAAATATTACTTCCTCCCGTATCTGTTGCAGAAAATGTGGGGGTGGAGCCAGGCACAGGATTATTGTGAATATCTTTAAGTAGAATTGAAATAATTGAAGTGGAAGAATTATCTGCAATAACCGGAGTCGTTCCTGAGATGATTGAGTTTGCGGCCACAGGGAGACCGGCGGTAAAAATAACTGTCCCATCAGATTTTGCAACAGGGGTGGCAATCGCCAGAGTTTTAGTTTCTGCAACTGTTGAAGTCAGCGTACATGTTGCCACACCCGTTGAATCAGTTACTGAACAGCTTCCATATATATTTGAGGAGTTTGTATCAGTTGCTTCAAAAGTCGGTGTCTGACCAGGGACGGGATTATTTGTGCCATCTCTCAGAGTGATTGTCACAGTCGACAAACTTATACCGTCAGCTACGACCGGACCGGTTGCTGTGATAGTGGAATTGGCGGCTACAGGAGCACCAGGTTCAAATGTCACAGAACCATCAACTTTTATAACCGGGGTGACAATTGATAGAGTTTTTAATTCGGCATTTTGCGAAGCCAGTGTACAACTTGATAAACCATCTGCATCTGTCAGAGAGCAAATGCCATACACATTTGAGTTACCCGTATTAGTTGCATCAAATGTAGGAGTTTCACCGGGAACCGGGTTACCTGATGCATCTTTGAGTGAAATGGAAATTGTTGATGTAGAAGTCCCATTTGCTGTAACCGGACTCGTTCCTGAAATCGTTGAATTGGCCGCGACTGGCAGGCCAGCTGTGAAAATCACTGTTCCATCACTTTTCGCCACTGGAGTCACAAGTGAAAGAGTTTTTGTTTCGGCTTTAGATGACTTTAGTGTACAGGTTGACACTCCAGAAGTATCCGAACTCGAACAGTTACCGTAAACATTATCAGTGCCGGTATCCGTCGCACTAAAAGTCGGAGTCACACCTGAAATCAGATTTAAATTAATATCTTTCAACGTAACAGTAATAGTTGATATGTCTGAACCATCGGCCACAACGGGACCCGTGCCAGAAATGGAAGAACTTACAGCAGCTGCGGCTCCAGGTATAAAAACCGCGGAGCCATCAAGTTTAATAACAGGTGTAGTAATGGAGAGGATCTTTGTTTCCGCTTTAAGTGATGCCAGAGTACAAGTTGATACACCAAATGAATTTGTGGCACTACATGTTCCGTAGCTATTTGTCGAACCAGTATCAGTACTGCTAAAAGTAGGGGTTTCGTTCTCAATAGGATTGTTAGTAGAGTCTTTAAGAGTAATGGTGATTGTCGAAGTTTCGACTCCATCTGCGACAACCGATGATGTTCCAGTGATAGTTGAGTTTGCAGCCGATGGAGCCCCCGAAGAAAAGATGACAGAATCTCCTACAACATTAACTGGAGTAGAAAGAGAGAGGACTTTTGTCTCCGCTTTAGTTGATGTCAGTGAGCAAGTTGAAATTCCATTTACATCTGTTGTGGAGCAGTTTCCATAATTATTTCCTGATCCAGTGTTTGTTGCTGAAAAAGTGGGTGTATGTCCAGAAATGGGATTGCTATTAGCATCCTGAATACTAATCGTAATGGTCGAAGCATCACTACCATTAGCGATAACTGGTGTCGTTCCGGTAATAGTTGAGGCCAAAGCACTAGGTAGACCAGGATTAAATGTAACAGTTCCGCCCGTCATCAATACTGGTGAAAGGAGACTGAGAGTTTTGATTTCTGCTTTAGTTGATTTAAAACTACAAACTGATTGTCCGGAAAGATCGGATAGGGAGCAAGCGCCGTAAGTGTTTCCCGAACCCGTATCAGTCGCGTTGAAGATGGGAAGTTGCGAACTAACCGGATTTCCTTGAGCATCTTGCAAAATGATCGTCACCACTGACGTTGCTACCCCATCTGCTGTAACCGGCCCCGTCCCTGTAATTGTACTGGTAGAAGCATCAGGAGCTCCACTAACAAAGGCCAGGGGTGTGCTTGTAAGAGAGACTGGAGATAAGAGAGTCAGTGTTTTATCTTCGGCTTTTGTTGATCTGAGTAGGCAGGTTGAGATCCCTGAATTATTTGTGACCGAGCAAGCAGTTTGGGTATTTCCAGAACCTGTATTAGTTGCTGAGAAAGTGGGGGTAATGCCGGGGATATTATTTCCCTGAGAGTCTTTGATGTTAATAGTAACAGTTGCGCCGGCCGATCCGTCCGCCACTGTTGGAGTGGTCCCAGATATAGTTGACGTTATCGAACTCGGAGCGTCGGGAATAAATGTTACACCCACAGCAGTTGAGACTGCAGGAGAAGCTACCGAAACTGATTTGATTTCTGCACGGGTTGATTTTAAGGTACAGGTCGAAACACCAGCAGCATTTGAAGATGTACAAGTTGAAAAGGTGTTGTTCGATCCCGTCGCGGTTAGTGTTGGAACACTTCCGGCCCATGGGAGTCCCGAACGTTTAATTGTTACTGTAATATTTGCTGTGGCAACCCCATCTGCAACAACACTACTAGTAGAGGTAATGGCCGCACTAAAACTGTTCACTGCTACAACGGAAGATGCGTCCTGGGTTTTAACCTGGCAGGCACTTAGGAACAAAATTAGAATCAGTAATAGTAAGTTATTCATGAATTTGTTAAAGACAATCTTAACATGCATCGATTCTATCCATCATAGAGACAGCTTTTTTTGCCGGTTATTACCCGGCAAATTTTGCTCCTTGAGTAGTTTTATTCATACTGGTTTCGATAGAAGTAAAATAGGTGGATGCATAGGATTCTCCCTCTATTTTTATTTTTGCTTGTTGGGTGTGCTACAAAGTACATTTTGCCTGGAAATCGAATGATGACTCCTGAAACCCAGGGCGGTTTATTAAATTCTTCTTTTGAATTCCAACAAGTCACTGCCAATCAACTTAGTGGTGATGTTACCCAAGGAAATGTGGACGAAGGGGTTATCTATTCTCAAGCAAATAGGGCCGGTTATTTATTTGCCATGTCTTTCTTAGAACCAATAGATGTCTTTCTCACTCATACAGGCGGAGGTAATACATTATTTGGGATGAAGTATCAGTTTATGGGAGTTTCAAAAATTGCAAAGGGAGCTGGCCATAAGATGGCCATATCTGCTGCCTTCGGCGGAAACGAGCACGAAATTGATGGAAAAAATGGCGCAGAATTCACTCTGGGCGGAAAAGAATTTCAGCTTCTATATGGACACCGTTTTACTGAGTTTTGGATGGCCTATGCAAACCTTGCTTATAGTACCTATTCTTTTGATGGCGTTTTAAAATCAACCGACCCCACTCTTAATGGTCTTAAACCTAGTTATGAGACCAATATCATAGCTCTTTACGGAGGCTTTGAAGTGAATCTGGCTTATGTCTTCGCAAAACTTGAGGGTGGCTATCAACAACTCAGAACGACGGATACAAAACCTAAAACTAACTTTGTCTTCGGCTATTCTATCGGACTTACGTGGTAAAAAAGGTCTCTTTTGCCTCCCTAGAGGTGCCCTCTTAAATCCAGTAAAATTATAGAGTGTATACCATCGTCTTAAGCTTCATTATTTCATTGTTTTTATTTCCTCTGAATGTCAGAGCGGATTTAGATTTTGAAGATGCTGCTTTTCCAGAATTTGTTACCTCCTCACGTGCTCTTGCAATGGGAAACGCTTACATCTGTAAGGTTGATGATTCTATGTCTGCTTTCTACAATCCCGCGGGTCTCGGAACTGTCAGGCAGGCCCAATTTCATATTGCCAACATTCACCTGGAAGCAAGTAGTGGTCTCCTTAAAGTCTTGGGGCCTGGGCCGGCCTACGAGATACCAAAAAACTATATTGATTCCTATGGGCCGGAAAATATGCGATCAAT
>DLGL01000024.1:0-1572 GCA_002482685.1 Bacteriovoracaceae bacterium UBA7695
TGGGATTTGATGGTTTCGACTTCGGGTAGTTCGGGCATGGGGTACTTAACCTATGAATACAATTAACTTTGCTTCATTGTACCATTGGCTGTAAGCACCTGTAAGCCCCTATTGTAAGCACCTTTTTTTAAGCGGAATCACATTTTCATATACTGGCGTTTCCTCATGGCCTAGTTTCTTTTTGATGTGATCCATGATCTTGATCGAAGTTTCCATTTGCAGTTCTTCGTGAAGACTAGAGTAATGATCGGCGAGTTTCACATCCTTGTGCCCTGTCATGGCAATGGCCGCATCTAATCCACCTCCAACTTTGCGGGCAAGTGTGGCCATTCCATGTCTTAAACAGTGAGTACCAGTGTAAGCGATTCCGGTTTTTCTTTGGGCTTGTCGGTAATTGACTTGAATCGTCCCATAGTTAAGAGGCTTTCCTTCAACATGGAAAAGAAAGTTTGAACCGGGCCAGCGTTGAATAAGTCTTCTTTTGATGATTTCCATGAGTTCATCGGTGATAAAGACATAACGAGGTTCTTTATTTTTTGGGAAAGGATTTAGCTCTACAAAGGTTTTACTCATGCTATTCCAATAACAGGTCTCCTTGATGACTAGTCGACGAGAGTTCAGATCAATATTGGAAATTTGAATCCCAGCAATTTCTCCGATTCGGCCAGCGCAGTAGAACTGAGTCAGGGCAAGATCGTAGTAAAGTGGTTTGAGTGCTGAAAAGAACTTGAAAGCGTCTTCTATAGGAATTTTTTTGTGTCTCAAGGGAATGGGCTTTATGAATCCCATGCCTCTGTGACGTTTCCTGATAGGAAAACCCACAAGCTTTGATTCCTCAAAGAACTGATCTTCCAGCTTGTACCAGTTGAATATGGTCGAAAGTAGGTTGATTTCGGTGTCCAAATTACATCTGGCATGTTTTCCGCTACCGCCCCCTTCATCCCAAGCCTCTGATTTGAAAAAATCTACTTTATCCTCAATCCATTCGTTTAGTCGCGTTGGGGTGATTTCACCCATTGGTATTTGGGCGAGGTCTTCTAGTAATCGATATCTTCTTAACCACACCTGTCGAGTGCTAGGGCGTAAGGATGGGAAGTGGAGCCTTTGCATTGCACTCCATACTTCTCCTAAGGTAGAGGTCTGATTCATTCCCGTTGACTGCGTTCGCTCACCGTTAAAGGTGTTGCGCCAATGACGGGCGTCACGAAGACTTTTAAAGGTTTCACGGTAAGTCTTGCTCTTGATCTTCTTTGTCGCCTGATAGTGGCCAGTGACTTTGTGTTTTTTGATACCCGGCGAACTAGGTAAAATTTCATACATGTAGGGTCGTTTAGTCTTCATTTTCTTTCTCCTTCTTCAATCCAATTCAGGATTTCATCAGGCATAAAGCGAAGCTTTCTCCCACATTTTCGATACGGGATTTCCTTGCGGCCAATCTTGTTATAGATCGTCTGCTTGGCGAGTCCCGTGAAGGCGGAAAGGTCATCTATCGTCCACAGTATTTTATTTTCAAACAGTTGCTTATTACCAACTTGTGAGTTTCGTTGAAAACTAACGGCTACGGTATCTTTT
>DLGL01000024.1:1582-8609 GCA_002482685.1 Bacteriovoracaceae bacterium UBA7695
TCTTTTAAGTCATCACATTGGAAAGTATCAACTACGGTAACGGATTCTTTTGTCCGTAAAGTTTGTCCATTAACTTGATTTTCTGCTCTTGTTAAAATATCCATGCTTGAGTCCTTCGTAGCGATCTTGAATATTTGAACTCTAGGTTGGAAAAACTATCTATGGAGATAGAAAGGGATAGAAAATGGTTTTTGAGAAAGTGAGCTTGCTAGGTGCGTACCATCTTATTAAGGAACGGGGATGCCGTGTGGATGATTTTATGGATTCCTTAATGGATGGCCATATTAAACTTAGATTTAACACAACTCCTAAAGTAATTCCTGATGATGAAGAGTATGAGGTATGGGGCAATGAAGATTATTCAATGTCTTATGAGAAGCTAGTTTCAATATTTGAACCTAGAGAACTTACTCTCCCAACAGAATCTTTTGAGAAAGCATGGATAGCAATGAGAGATAGATTCTTTAGTTATTTTGAATTGAGTACCAAAGATGAACTTCGTTCAAGAACGCTATTTTCTATAACTGTAGACTCACCTGAGCTAAAACAGTTTGATAACACTAATATTTGGATTGGGGATATATATCTGGATAAGGAGAAGATTATCGCGAGCAAGCTCACGATTAATCTGTTGCTCAAGTCTATGATTCAACCTCTAGATGATTCCTTTCGGAAGGTAAGGATTATTTGGCTTGGACAAGAATATGTTGATGAGTTTAATGATGCTCAAGCCAAACTTTTAAAAAGGCTATATCTAGGAACCATTGAAAATCCAAATTTTAGCATCGACTATGATGATTTTGGAGACGACTATAAGAATCACAGAAATAAGAATTATCAAGAGATTTTCTGTAATAGAAAAATTTCTGAGTTGCATTTATTGAAGAATGTAAAAAAATCCATCCGCTTTAATCTTTCCCAAGACTAATTTGATTTCGACGCATTTCTAGGCGAGTAGACATTCAATCTTGATTTAGTCTTTGAGGATATTTTTCTCGGAGACACAGATTGAAATACATTAATCAAAAAGATCTTAAATTCAAATCCTGTAATTACATTATAGATTTCCCCGGCACTTGTGTAACTTATCAATCACATTGCTTTGATACCGTGAGAGGGGGATTTAATTACGATTCAATATGTTACTGGGATGCTCTTAAGCTTATTATCTTTCTTCATACAGTAAAAAGAATAGATGGCCTAAGCATAAGAAGAATTACCAAACCAAATAAAGTCTATGGCATGGCTTTAAAGGTAACTTGGAAAACTTATGGAAGTGATATAAAGCCATACATTTATATTCAATTCTTAAAGAAACGTGAGTTTGTAGATGCTTACAGTTTAAAGCTCTCCTCACATCTTAGTCGCTTTTCATTTTCTAGCGAATTATTGGATTTGATTCAGAAGTTTGATTCCACAGGAATTCTAATCAAGAACTTCGACAAGTTTCTTCTGACAGAAGAGCAAATTAAGTTCGATATTTCGAACAGAGAACTTAATTTCTTCCTTAAGCATATTATTCATTCTTCAGCTCGGAAAGCCAGGGTCAGGATTAATCCTAAAACAGGAAGGCGAACTTTCTATATAAATAATTGCATTTATTTTTATGAGAAACTATTAAATGGAAAGGAAGTCATCAGATTAGAAATGCGCATTAAAGGAAAAGCAAATATCATTAAGCATTTTGGGTCAGCGAGATTCATAGACCTATTTTCTCAGAAAGAACATTATAAACTCCTTGATCGGTTTGAGTTGGTATTCCCACAGCTTGCTCAATCATTAACAGGTAAAAGCAAAGCACATCTTGAAGTTTTAAAAGGACAATTAGAAATTGAATCTCAAGGGTGCGGAGCCACAGGTTCCTATCTCGCTCTTAGGGTTTTGCTTAATAAAAAGATGGGAAAATTTAAACAACGAGTAGAAGACAAGTATTTCAAGTCGAATTTACATTTCATCAACGCTTAAAGGAGGCAAAGTATGAAAAACGGAAAAGTAATTCCAAAAGCAACGCTAATACCATTAAACCAAAGCACGGAGCATGATCTTGAATCTAAAGAAGAGGTTGTGTCCGACGCTATGTCTGACAATTCCTATTCATTTGATAAGGAGGAACATTTAGCCTTCTATAAGGATGAACAAAATTTTAAGGATAAAGAATTTATTCTTAGACGTGTAAATGGAGAGAGTCTAAACCAAATTTGCCGTGATATGAAAATGAGTAAAAGCACAGCAAGTGCAAAGTGCAAAAAGTATCAAGAAGTCATTAAGCTTGAAAGAGGACAGAATCTAGCTGAAAAACTCAGGGAAAAAGAACAAACGATTTACGACCGAATCGATAGAAGCTTTGATTATAGACACAAAATTGAAAAGGCTATTGAGGCCCAGTTGTCTCAGTTAAAGGAATGTCCACTACCCGTATTATTTAAACTCTTAGCTCAGAGTAACGACCAAATCTCAAAATTAGAACAGAAACTAACATTCGTTGAGATTAGGGATAGCACTGAGGATAAGCGGCAAGAAGAAGTTAAAAAGAGATATGACGAGTATTTCTGATACCAAAGCGTACCGATCAATACCGTTCTGACTCTAATTTTTTAGTTTTCTGAGTTGGGCTTTAAGCCCAGCTCTGAGGGCTGAAGCCATAACATGATTTCTTTTAGGAAGAAGCTCGTCTTCTTTCCTGCGATCTTTTAGAGCTGAAAGCACTTCATTGATAAGTGCCTCTAGTTCATCTCTTTCTTCAGGGCCACTAACCCTAAACTGAAATTGGGGATAGTCATTAGGAGTTTTAAGTCGTTTCGGCATAGGGTTAATATTACAGGATTCTGAATGAAAATCTAGCATGAAGCAATATAAAATTGACTGCAATTTCTTGCTTCGTGTTATGATTTGCGCATGGATAAAAACACTCAAGTAAAGGCTGTTGCATACGTTAGAGTTAGCACCCTGTTAGGTCAAAGCTGTGAAAATCAGCTCGTTCCGATTAGAGAACTAGCCAATCAGAGAAACTTCAATCTCATTGGGGAATTTGAAGATGCAGGGGTTTCAGGCACCCGTGAGAAGAGGCCAAGCCTTGATAGGCTTTTGAAGGAAGCTAAAGCAGGCAAGTTTCAGATTGTTATTTGCTATAGCATTGACCGCCTTGGCCGTTCAGTTAAGCACCTTTTGAATCTGTTAAGTGAATTAGATGCCATGAATGTTAGGGTTATTTTTATAAGGGAAGCCTTAGACTTCTCAACCCCATCAGGCCGCCTTTGCTTGACTATGTTTGCTGCCGTAGCCGAACTGGAGCGCAATCTGATCTCCGAAAGAATCAGAGTAGCTTTGGCGATCAAAAAGCGAGCTGCGCAAGCGTCTGGTAGTGGCTGGAGAAGTGGGAGACCTGCGGTCAGCAATGAGGTCAAGGATGAAATTCTGCGTTTAAGGGCCGAGGGTCTATCAATTAGGGATATTTCAAAGAAGCTAGGGATGAAGGTTAGTAAGAGTTCAGTGAGCAAAGTATTAAATGAGGAGCCGTCCACAAATGGTAACGATTAAGCTGGTTCCCTCACTATGTTTTAAGCGTACAAGAAACTGTCCTGGAATTGGACGCAAAAAAGATGGTTCTTGGACTCTTGAGGTGTCCGACTAGGCGGAATCTCGTCCGAGTCAGCGGATTGTGCTAACTATCATTTCCGAGCGACCGGACAATTCTTTTATGGAAATCGTTTTATCGAAAATGTTGGAAAAAGAAATGCGAGGACGAGGTCTTACTTTAGGAACTCTTTCTAAGGCTACCAAGATTCCTAAATCGACGCTTTCAGACTGGATCAATGGCAGGTTGCCATCCTCACGAAATATTCATTACCTTTCGATATTATCACAGTTTTTTGGCATCTCTTTAAATGAGCTTCTATTCGAAAACAGTAAGCATCCAACAAGTAACGAAATCTTGTTCAGTTCAAGTTTTAGGGATGGAAAGACAGAATATAAAATCGTTATTGAGAAGATCCAGAATCAATCAGGTACCAATATCAGGGTCAAGGGGATTGATGGCGCAGTTGAATCCATGAAAAAGTAACAGAGAGAGACTTATGGTTGTGTTCTTTGTTTTGGTTATCTTGGCAGCAAGCTGTCCCCAACTTAAAAAGCTGATCCATACTGGGGTTCAAACGGCTGCCCCAATCGAAAAAATTATAAAAAAGTGAGGAAAGTATGAAGACTTTATTTCTAGTTGTTTTAATCGCTGGGTTTAGTTCCACTTCATCTATGGCAGGACTTTTCGGTCCTTCTTATGAGGAGACTGCTCCAAAGGCTTGGAAAGATATTGATAATCTTTTAACAGCATTAGTTAAGGGTGGCTGGGCGAAGTACACGGAAGCTGGTGGAAATAGTAAATTATCAGAACTCTTTAACGGAGTTTACGACAGCGATAATAAGCAATGTTATTCCTCAGACGGTTCCAAAGATAAAACGAATGAATGTCTTGAGCTATCCCCAATGGAGTTTGATGCAAATAAATTTTGGTATTCACTAGAGGAACTGGAAAGACATAAAAAACTAAAAACAGGTGGAGTGACTTATTACGATTGCCTTGAGCTGAAAAAGAATAAAAAGGCTGACAGAGATCATGCGAATTACTGCTCTCAAATTCAAAGAAGCATAAAGAGCTACAAGGATAGGCTTGAAAGTTTTCAAAAGAATGTGAAACTACTTCCTAAAGCAAAGGCAGCTCTTGCCGCTGCTTTGAGTGACGAGCTGACAGAACAATCTATTGATGAGCTTGATAGTGATGGCAAAAAGAACTTTGCCAGTGGGTTGTCTAAAGAATGCAAGCAGTGGTTAGCTGAGACAACCAAGCTCGAAAGCGAGATGGAAAGATTTCGACAGGAGAGTCTTGAGTGGGAGCCTAATGAGGGCAATACTAAAAAATCGAAAGAGCTTGGCGAGCAGTTCTTAAAGCGTGGAACCAAGCTGAATGGCATGCGGCAAAAATATAATTGTGAAGCCTAGGTTCTATATATAATCTGCGTAGATTTGATATATTAACAGGCACCCTGTTTTATTTTACCTAGCGTATACTGATTGACAAGGTTGCACGGTGTCATACATGCAACCATCCTTTGCCTTCATATTCAAACAGACCTCCTAAGGATTAAGAATTTTAGGAAGATAATCAACAGTTCCAAGAGAAAAATAGCTGTTTTTGTATTCACGGGAGTTCCTTTCGATTTTTCTCGATTAGGTTCCAAAAAACGGAAGATTCTAGGTAAATTTTCAAAAAGCCTCCTTATTGGCTTCAAGTATATTGGTGGGCAGATTCAGGGTAATTGTATGAGGGGGAGTTTTGTAGAGTCACTTCGACACGTCGAAATCCAAATTTTTTTGGTTTTGCTTTTCCAAAGATCAAATCCAATAAGGATGTGCTAAGGTAATGCTCAATGGGAGACGAGCCTTTTGTTTTGGAGAGATAGGGTATGACTGAAGAAGAAGTTATTTATTTGCCAAAGGATAATTCAGAGATTGAGAAGTATCTCAACTATTACATGAAGCTAATCAATCCAGGGTATGCAGTTTTCCTTAATGGCCCTTGGGGGGCCGGTAAAACATGGTTTATTCGTGAATTCAAAAGAAAGCATGGGGAAGATAAGTTCGTTCATGTTTCACTTTATGGCATTTCATCAACTGAACAAATTAACGATCAAATATTCCATCAGCTATACCCAAAGTTAAATTCTGGTAAAGTTAAAATAGCAGCTAAAGGGGTGAAGGCTGTTGCAGGAGTGCTTGGTTATTCTTTGGATCATATTGATCTTAAAGAGTATCTGAAGTTGCAAACCGACAAAGTTTTTATTTTTGATGATTTGGAAAGATGTGATTCTCCCAATCTAGCTCTTGGTTTCATAAATCGCTACATTGAGCATAATGGGAACAGGGTTATCCTTATTGGTGAAGAAGAGTTTCTAAAGTCAAAGGACGAAACTTTCAAAAATCAGAAAGAAAAAACTATCGGCAGAAATTTTACTATCTATCCTGAATTCAAGGCGACTTTTGACTACCTGATTGGCATAGAGTCTCATTCATCTATAAAAGATTTGCTACAAAAACATTATACGTTAATTGAGACCTGTTTTAAGCGAGCCGATTGCAGAAATCTTAGAACTCTAAAGTTTTGCATCACGGAGTTTTATCGATTTTATGAGCAACTCCCAGAGAAAGCAAAAAAGCATGATGATTTTTTGCATGAGACCGTTAATACATTTTTCTCCCTATGTGTTGAGTTCAGGTCAGGTGGGCTTGAGGTAGACGATATTCCAAGCATTCAGGATGCATTTTCGCTGAAAGTTGCGAAAAGCCTCGGTGGGAGTGAGAAAGATTCGGAGCCTGATCCTTTGTCTGTTTTAAGAAGCAAGCATTTTGGTGAAGGGTTAAATACTATCGAGCCGAGTCTTAAAATGCTTTATTGCTTTTTCAAATTCGGCTCAGTCCATCCACAGATGATGAATGACTCGATTGATAACTGCTCTTACTTCATAGAAAAGAATACGGCTCCGTGGATTAAGCTCTGGCACTCTCATAGTATTACAGATGCAGAGTTTGAAAGTTGTTACGCTGAAGTCATCCAAAACTATAGAGCTTTAAAATATACTAAGATTGGGGAGCTTCGGCATATAGCTGGAATACTTTTGAACTACAGCCATGAACGGCTGATTGAATTAAGCTATGATGAAGTCGTTGCATTAAATGAAGCTGTAGTTAAAGAGATGATTGAGAAAAAACTCATTGAGCCTGAAAATGAGTCCGAGGAGTTTAGAGCATTTGATGATATTAGCCATGGTATGCAGTTTCAGGCATTGAGGGATTCTAATTTCCAATCCATCTCTCAGTTGATTAAGCAAGGAGCGCATAAGAAGAAAGAAGATAAACATGAAGCAATTGCCGCAAGCATTCCTGCTTTAATTAAAGAAGATGCTCGTAAGTTTTGGTCATTGGTAAGCTCTGGCAGAGATGAAGGGGAAGAAGCGAGATTGTATAAGTACCCTGTAAT
>DLGL01000024.1:8639-15218 GCA_002482685.1 Bacteriovoracaceae bacterium UBA7695
ACCCTGTAATGAAATATGTGGATGTGGATGAGTTTGTTTCGGCTCTTGTTGATATGAATCCAATTAATGCTGCAAGATTTACAGTTTTTCATGCCTTGAAAGATAGATATCAACATGTTTACTCATATCCGGCCCTTAAAGAAGATTTGCCTTGGTTGATTGAGCTTCAAGTGAAAATGGTAGCAAAAATTTCTGATTTAAAGCAACCGACGAAAAATCATTTTTCGGCAATGTTGGTAAATCTGGGGAATATTATAGAGGGTATCAATAAGGCCACTACTACCGCTGAAACGGCAATTTGATAAAAAGGACAGGACTATGGCAATTAAAAACACTATTAAAATTTCTGAATTGATTAAGCACTTAAGTGTTTTTAATCCAGATGATGATTTATTTTTTGCTAGTGGTGAGCTTACTTTCTATAGAACGAAGAAAAGAGGAGATCATCTTGTTCAGATTGAGTTTAACGAAGTCATCAAGGCTGATGGACTGGTTAAGTTTTCGGAAGTTTCCGAATGTGATTAATGTCATTTCATAAAGGTTTGTATGAATTCTAGTAGCTCATTTAGCGGTACTTTCGTTGGGAACTCAGATGGTAAGCCAATAAATAATTTTTTAGTGGATTCATTTATGGCAAGTATCGACAATTTTAATAACAGGGTTAAAGAATCTGAGCATAACTTTACATGCCAATATATAGCGGGTGCTTTTAGTGAAATAGTTGACGTTCGTTTATGGTCTAGGAAATCCACAGAACTAGAGGCCTATTTGCTTAGCTATGTTTTGGACATTAAACATGACTACTACAAGTCACTTCAGCATTTATTACAGGGTTTTATAAGCGATCACTATTTGTTTCTTAGACGTGGCATTGAAAGTTCGCAGTATTTATTGTTCTTAAAGGAAAATTTAAAAGACATTAAAGATATTGAAAAGTATCGCGATCTATCGACTGATAGTTTCAAACGTGAATATAAATTCAAGAACTGGTTTCGTGGTAAGAAAGATAGATTCAGTGAAAATTATCCGTATTTGATGGCCGCTTACAATGATGCTTCTGATTTCGGAGTTCATTCAAATGCTAAAAGAAAAGGCCTCGTTCAGTCTATTGGTGTAGATGAGCAGTTAAATGCTATTATGTTAACTTCTGACTTTCATGATTGCAAAACGAAACTGTATTCTTACGATATGATGCCAATGTATATTCTTAAGCTGCATGAGGCATATTTGGATGTTCTAAGATTTATTTTAAAAGAAAAAATTTTCCCAGTACAAATAAAGCAACAAACCAATGACAAGATGATTGAACGATTTAATCAATCAAAGCAAGCCCTTTTAAAGCACTATACGAGTATTGATCCGGAACTGAAGCATTTCAAAGTTGATTAGCTTTTGAAGAAGATTAGAAAGAAAATAATTAATAGCTATTCATAATTAAGAATTCTTGATTTTCATAATTTGCCTAGTCGATTTATAATCTTCAAAAAATGGAGAATTAAATGGCAAAATGGGCTGATTATTTAGTTTCTGCTGTTCGTTATACGACCTCTCAAAACACTAGGTACATTTCTCACCTCAAGGTTCATCTGGATAACGGGGAAAGTGTTGGTACAGCCTCAACGATGGATCGTGATACCGTGATAAAACTCTTGGGCGGTGGCACTACATTTTCTACAATATATAAGAAGGCTGCGACTGATACAAACTGGTCCTTGGGGAAGAAGATAGAAGTATATACTTTAAACAGTAAGAAATTCATAAAGACTGTTTCCAATAATAAGGAAGAAGATAACCTAGAAGAGCTACCTGACTTTTAGATAAATGTTGAGTAAGGTATGTGGATCAGGTCAGTAGTTTTCTGGATTAAACACGGCGCACTGTTTCTCATTAAGGAATCTTGAGATTCAGATTAGGAATGTGGCCTACCCAGTTTAAATTCTTGTAAATTTAATTCTAAATTTCTGTATCTATGCTTAAATAGTTACACCTTGCTAGTTTTTGCATTTCTTGCGCGTTTCGCGTGAGGTATTGGCCGTTGGGCATTTGCTCCTCCACGGCTTTACGGTCTCTTGAATGTTACATTATCGCTTACACTGATAATCGAAAGGTTGAAGAACTAGCAGGGTATTTAAAATCCATGGAAGTAAATTTATCTAGCTTGCGCTCTATTAGTGATCTGTGTGCTTTCTTGGGTGTCCCGGAAGCCCAATTGAATTATTATCTTTTCAAGCTTACACCTGAACAAAAATATAAAACTTTCTATCTGAGCAAAAGGTCTGGGGGAACTCGTGCTATTTCAGCGCCCATAAAGCCAATTAGAGAAATGCAAAAAATTATTGCCGAGTCTTTGAAGGATACATATAAGCCAAGAAGCCATGTTACAGCTTATGTAAAAGAAAGAGGGTTTCGTTTTAATGCAGCTATTCATCAGCGTAAAAGATGGGTTGCAAAAGTTGATTTCAAGGACTTCTTTCCATCAATTCATTTTGGCAGGGTTAAATCCATTTTTATAAATCCTCCGTACAGCTTACCTGAAGTCGTTTGTGACAGGATTGCTCAAATAATATGTCATGAGGGTAAGCTTCCACAGGGAGGTGTCACTTCTCCAATAATTTCAAATATTGTATGCAGAGGGCTGGATCATCAGATGCGAAATTTGGCGATTCAATTCAAGTGTGATTACTCTAGATATTGCGATGATCTTGTATTTTCCAGTAATTTGTCTGAATTCCCCTCTGAAATTGTCTGGTCTGATAATGGGGTTTTTAAAACGAGTGCAGAACTAGAAAAAATCTTTGATGAGAATGGTTTTCAGATTAATACAGAGAAGACTAGGCTCTATTCTAAATCCGTTTCACAAATGGTAACAGGGGTCGTGGTCAATAATGGGTTAACCATAAAGAGATCCTATAAAAAGGAGCTAAGGGCCATTCTACATAGATGGAAGCATACTGATTTGAAAACTGCTTACAGCAACTATATGGCAAAGTCTTATCAGAGGAGTCGATGGCACGAGGGCTTAAAAGAAGAAACTTTCACACTCTCGATACTGAGTAAAATTATGCATGTTGGTCATGTCGAGGGCCCGTCTGCAAGTTTTAAAAATCTTATGCGAATGTATAGCGATGTTGACCCTAACGGAATTAAATTCCTGAATAAAATTTTATCAAAGAAACCCACCACTATTAATTTGTATACTGAGGGGTATACGGATCGACATATTCTGGAAAAAGCCTTTGAGGTACTTCAATCCTCTAACCCTATTGGTGATCTTAATCTCTTGTTTCATCAATGTAATACACCTGGATTTTCTGGTTTAATGACATGTGCCACTAATCTATCAACGACACCTCAAAGGAATATAACGATCATCTTATTTGATAGAGATATAGACAGAGGAAGATTAGAAGAGGTCGATTCAGGAGATGGTTATCGTAACTGGGGTAATAACGTCTACACTGTACTGCTGCCAAAGGTAGCCAACTTAGAAGATAAAGATATCTGCATTGAAACTTTGTTTCCTCTTGATGAAATTTTAGTTCCAGACCAAGAGGGGAGAAGGTTCTTTAGGCGCAGTGAGTTTGATAGGGATGGTAAGCATCTTACTGAAGACTTGAAGTACACAAAGCCTAGCACAATAAAGGTTCTCTGTGACAATGGTAGTGGAAGGGTTGTTAGCGCTTCAGATCATGGCAACAGAACAAATCATTTGCTCTCAAAAAAAGATTTTTCTCTTTATGTGAAGAATGGGATAGCCCCTTTTGACAACTTAAGTTTTGATAATTTTGTTGATGTGTTTACGATGTTCAAAAAGATTAAGAATCAACACGTTCCTAATTCTCACTGATATTTACACTTAAGAGAGAATCATTCTTCGTAAGCACCGTAAGCCCCACTTTTAGTAAATCACGGTATTCCAAGGTAAAAATCGGTAAATCGAAAATTGTGAGAGAAAACTTTTTTCACTCTATGTGATGAGAATTTCTGAATGAACTTACTTCAAATTGTTTGTTCGGGTAGTTCAGGCAAAGTGTATTTATCCTCTTGAAATTTAAAGTACAAAAAAGTCGGTAAGTGGCCTTTGCCGACTTTTACCGACTTTTCTATCTTTTTTATCACAAATTAGCCGGTTTTCACATTCCTTAACTTGATCACATTACCAAGGTCAGCCTTTTGATCTGATTCGTTTTTTACCTCTTTCCTGATGTGATTCATAATCATCTCAGAGAAGTTCTTTTGGTCATCCTCAGTGCTTTTGGAGTAGTGGTCGGCCAGCTTCAAGTCTTTGTGTCCAGTCATGGCCAAAACAGCGTCTAAGCCACCTCCGACTTGTCTAGCAAGCTTGGCCATTCCATGTCTTAAGATATGCGTCCCTGTGTAAGGGATTTTACTTTTCCTTTGTGCCTCACGATAATTTACCTGAATGGTGCAGTAATTAAGAGGCTCACCTTCGACATGAAAGACAAAGTCATTGCCAGCTAAACGGAAAGCTTCACGGCGTTTAAGAATTGTCATTATTTCATCAGTGATGAAAACGGCCCTTGGTTCTCGGTTCTTTGGAAAAGGTTTTAGTTCAATAAACATCTTGCTACTCATGTCCCAGATACAGGTATCTTTAATAAGCATTCGACGATTTCTCAAATCAATATTTTTCCATTGAAGTCCTGAAACTTCGCCGACTCTGCCGGCCGTGTAGAACTGCATCTTTGCTAAGTCTTGATAGAGCGGTCGTAAAAAGTCAAAAAACAGGAAAGCATCCTGTAAATTGATTTGTTTTAATTTATCAGGCAGTGGTTTTATAAAGCCCATTTTTTTATGTTTGGTCTTTACTGGACAGGTGAGAGGGAGTGCTTCTTTTTCAAATTGCTCACTTTGTTTGTACCAATTAAAAATTGAGACAAGCAGATTAAGTTCATTGTTTAGATTGCAACGTCCAGCAACGCCTCGCCCAGATTCTCTATAATCCTCTGATGAAAAATACTCGACCCTCTTTATGACCCAGTCTGTGATCTTTGAGGGGGTAATCTTATCCATTGGCAAGTGTTCGAGGTTTTCTAAAAGTTTATAACGTCTACTCCAAATTTCTTTAGTATTTGTGGCCAGCGAAGGGAAGTGATGTTTTTGCATCCCATCCCATACTTCCTTCAAAGTGGAAAATCCTTCTGATGAATTTTCATCATCAATAAACTCTGTACCATCAAATCTTTTTTGCCAATTTTTAGCCTCAAAGAGAGATTTAAAAGTTCGACTATGAAGTTTTCCTTTTAATCTTTTTTCTGCTTTAAATGTTCCATTTTTCTTGTGTTCATAGATGCCTTTAGCACCTTTGATTTTCTTAAAGTATGATCTGCTCATGTTCGTTCTCCTTTAAACCAAGCAATCACTTCGCTTGGAACGAACACTAAGCGTCCTCTCTTCTTACGTCTCCGGTATGGAATCTCTCCCTTGTTCACAAGGTTGTAGATTGTTCCCTTTGCGTATTTAGTAAAGGCACATACGTCATCAATTCCCCATATTAAATTGTCAAAGAACTTACTCTCAGGAACTTGGTTTATAACAAAATTCCTTCATCGAGTTTTATAAAAATAATCATATCAGTTTCTCCTTTTTGTGTCTAATTTTTTGAAGATTTCAGGAGCTGTAAACTCCTGAAATCAATGATTAATTTGCGGATATAGAAAGTTAGTTTTTGTGTGATTTTTCGAGTGAATTATCAGTCTTTTTGATTTTATCCAAATATTTAAGGGTGGCTTCAATTTCAGTAACGTCTAGGGCCTCGATCGCATCTTTTAAGTGCTTCTTTTTATCCTGATGGGCTAGGACTAGACGGGATTTTGACTTTTCAAAATACTTAGAGCGATATTCCGTTAAAATAAATGAAGCAAGCTTTGAGTGGTTAATTTTTAAATGCTCATCGACCTTAAAAAGCTCCACAAGCATTTCGCTCATGGAGTTTGTAGCATCTTCAGTTAAATGGATTAGACCAGACTTTTTTACTTTCATTAATGACGGCCGCCCATGTGCTCACGAGGCCAGAACTCACGGTCATGCCAACGAGACTGAACTTTATTTTCTTCTGGAGACTCGCCAAAGACTCCATGCTTTTCAAGATTAAACAAAGTGTCTTTTCTTGTGTCGTTGTCGCGGTCAACAAGACTGCCATGAATGAAGTATGAGGCCAATCCCCCAACAAGAGCACCGATTCCTAGGCCCATCATGGCACCTTTAGATTGATCTCTATTAGACATGGCCCCGATAGTTGCACCAGTTACAGCACCAGTGCCAATTCCTAATGAGATGGACTTCCTTGTAGTGGAACAACTTGATGATAAAAGTGAAGTGATAACGAGAAGTGTAATTGTAATTTTTGACATAACTTTCCCTCCTTGTGAGAAAATAATGAAATGTGCACTCAATCAGCTTTAAAGCTTTTAAGTGCACACTGTTTTGTTGTTTGATTTTAGATAGTTAGACTGTGGCTAGAAATTTTAGGCTACGAGATAGTCTCGTAGCACTCTCGTAGGCAAAACTGATAAGAAAAATGATCTATTTAAGTCTGATTGATTCGTTGTCTTGATT
>DLGL01000043.1 GCA_002482685.1 Bacteriovoracaceae bacterium UBA7695
TTGAGGCTGGGCATAAGTCGGGCGCCAAAGTAAGCACCTACCATAATTCCCAGGGCAACAGGGCAGGCAATATCAGGTTTAATATCACCTCTAATTAAATAGGCCCCAGCTGAAGCTGAAGCCGTTACCCCGATCATAAAGTTGGAGGTTGCAGAGGAGACTTTCATAGGGACTTTCATGGCCCCATCCATGGCCATCATTTTAAAGACACCACTTCCAATTCCTAAGAGTGCGGAAAAAATCCCTGCAACATACATACTGATAAGACCGAACGGAACGTTGCTTACTTTATAATGAATCCATTCATCTTTTTCGGGAAATTTAGAATGAAGACCCAATCTCTCTGACCAAGGGTGATTGATTTCCGCGCGGGAGTCTTTTTTCTGTCGAATCATCATAATGGCGGAAAACAAAAGAAATCCGCCAAAGCATAGATAGAGCCCAGAAGCCTTGAGGGAACCGGAGAGTAAAAAGCCTGACATGGCCCCAAAGACAGTGCCTAACTCGAGAAATATGGCCATACGGAGATTTGTAAGATGGTCTTTCAGGTAGCTGGCAGCGGCGCCGGATGAGGTGGCGATGATTGAAATCAAGCTTGCGGCAACGGCATAGCGAATATCTACGCCGAACACTAGAGTCAGGACTGGAACTATTATCACCCCGCCACCCAGGCCTAGGATAGATCCAAGAAAACCTGCAAGGACTGAAACTGGAAGTAGGACTAAGGACATCATGCTTAGATTATAGACGATGGAAGTAAGCATTGTAATATTTACTTTCTCCCTAGCGAAAAATTCTGATTAGTTTATGATCCAGTCGTAAATCACCAAAGGGATATCCGATGAAAACGCCTATGATTTTGTTACTTGCGACTCTTTCTGTATCTGCTTTTGCACAGGTTAATCGCCCCGCTCCCAAGGGACCTTGTGCTGATTTTGATCAGAGTCTTTCACAAGCACAGCGTCAGGTGAATGAGCATGATAAAGAAGTCAGAATGCTTGAAGCAAAACTAGCTAATACAGAACAGCGGCTTGCTCAGGCCACTCAGTCCCTATCTGGACTCATCTCTCAGAGAGACAGACTCAGTGATTCAGCAAGAACTTTAGCCTCTGAGGCAGCTTCACTTCGTGCAGATTTAGGCAGACTTCAACTTGAGTCAGCAAGACTTTCAAATACTATCCAGGATAAAGAAACCCAAAGACAATTTCACGTAGCCCGTGCCAGCTCTGAAAGAAATCTTGAAATTAAGCGTGAGCATTTAAGACAATCTAAAATTCTTGAAAAAGATATTGAAGCACTTCGTCCACAATTTCAGAATATCGAAAATACTTTAAGAGCAAACTCTCTTCGAGCTAATCAGCTTGATCAGCAAGCTGCTCAGCAATCTCAACAATTGATTTCAGTAAATTCTGAGCTTGAAAGAGCGCAAAGAAATCCCGAAATCGTTCGTCTTCAAAATGACAGAAACCAGTTGATGACAGAAATTTCAAATTCTGAGCTTGCTCTTGATAGACTCAACGACCAGGTTGCTCGTGCCTCTTCACATGTAAATATGTGTTACGGTTATATTGAGCTTTCGATCAAATACCCTGCTGCTCTGAAGATGTCTAAGAGACTGGTTAATAAAGGTTGTCGTGCCTATGTTGCAACGGAGCAGGGTGGAGAGCTTGAAAATGAAGCTCAGGATGAACTTTTGGCAGCTGCTTGTCGTTAATTTAACAAATTAATTTCATTGATAGAAAAAGCCCCAATCCGGGGCTTTTTCATTTTGTCCGAGCTTCTCACTCTATTTAGTGGAAGTTTTTACTCCAATAGGGTCCTGGCCAATTCCCCGGTAAAATTTAGCAAAGTTGATCCAAGGGGAATAATGAAGGCCATTCAGTGTTGTGTATTTCTGGTTATGAGTGTGATTGTGAGTTGCTCATCGGCACCCGATGAAAAAAAACAGATTCGGTCGATATCAAGCCTACAATCAGTAAAAATGATATCTCCGGTGCAAGTGAGAACGGCCCTCAAAGGCATCTTTCATTCCTATGTTATGGGGCAGAGTTTGTTACATAAGTTTGATGCGACTTTGGATAAAAAACCTGAGGGGATTCTTGAGTCAGATCTCTACAGTGAACTTCTTTCTATTCGGACCATAGTTGATGAACATGAAGATCATTTAATTGATTTTTACCTCAACCTTGCTTTAGTTTCTGCTCTTCCTGATTATACGACCGATCAGAAGGCCCGGGCCGATGGGGTATTGAAAGAAATCGGGCAATTTATGGAAGGCCTGTTATGGGATCATCGAATACTTCCGGAGAGCTTAAAGGCCGTGATTCTGGGAAATCTGAGAGAGAACCAAACACTCATTTACGATGAATTAAAAATGCTAAGAGATGATTCATCAATAACAAGTAATGAATCCTCTGTTCAAGAGGCTCTTGATAAGCATTTGATAAATATTCGCGCTACTCGTTTGAAGTATTTTAAAGAAACTAAAAATCTAAGTGTAAGTAAGGAAGAAATAGAATCCACCCTGAATCGCTTGAGTAAGGACAAAGACTTTATAAACTTCAAAGCGGAAGTCAAAAAACAATCGGTTAAAATCAAAGCTTTAATCAAAACGGTTCATAAAGGTAGAAGTACAAGTAGCGATACCATATTTCCAAGTGCTGGTGCGGCCGGAAATATCTCTGGAAGGGGATTTCCTGCCAATACCTGGTCTCTGACTTTTGATGATGGTCCCGGATCCAAAACAACACCGACTGTTGTTCAGAATTTAGTAAATCGAAATATGAAAGCCACTTTTTTTATGTTGGCCAAACAAGTAGAGGGCCTTCCGAATACGTCTAAGTCTGTATTAGATGCCGGGATGGATGTTGCAAATCACTCGTATGATCACACTCAGCTGAAAGCCTCAACTCCTGTTTCTGTTTTAGAAAAACAAATTGGAACTTCAAAAGCTGTCATAGAAAAAAAGCTGGGCACTGTCGTAAAACTTTTCCGACTTCCATACGGGGCAGGCATGAGTGTGCCGGCAATTAGAGCGAAGATCGCTCAACATGGCATGGTTCATGTTTTCTGGAATGTCGATACGCTTGACTGGCAGGATAAAAATCCCACAAGCATTATGAACCGTGCTTTAAAACAGATGGCCGCCTCGCCCAATAATAGTGGTGTTATTCTTTTTCATGACATTCATTCACAGTCTGTCACTGCTTCGGCTCTTTTGATGGATCAGATGAAGAAGAAAAAAATCATCGTCTGTACCGTTCAAGGAGTGATCGATCAGGTCAACAAAGGACTGGCAAGTTGTCAGTAGTCATAAAATCCCTCTTCATTTTGATTTTTAGTCTTTCCTGTCAGTGGGAAGATCCAAAAGTTATATCAGCGCGAAAAAGTAATCATCCCTACTTCTCTACCAGAGAAGTGGTTACTGGTCTTAATGCTCTGGTTGCAATTGTTGACTGGCCGGAGGAAACATTATCAATTCAAAAAAATCTTTCGGTAAATCCACAACTCGCTCAAAAGCTTATCCTTCCTCTCCATCCTATCTGGGATGAAAAAATTATGGAAACAGCGGCGGAGATACCTTCCTGGGATCAAAAAAAAATAAGCTCCATTATTTCCGGGTGTGAAAAGAGTTGTGAATGTATATTTTACCAGGAAGTTTTGGATAGAAATCCCGATTTGCTTGAACAGAGTTCGGTTGAGTTAAAAAATCTAGCAGGACTTAAGATTATAAAAACAAAAGAAAAAATTTTAAAATGTCTCGACAGCATGCCATCACTTCAAAAATTACTCGACTACCTTAAAAATCAACAAAAGATTTATGAGTCTGATTCAGCGATTTAAATCCCGGCCAAGTTTTACAACTCCATTCCCATTTATGTCTGAAACGATAAATACTGAACTTAAAACTTTTAACTGACGATCACTTGCAGAGCTAATTGCTTCTATATTAAATATCGCATACCCATCAAGGCCAGCGTTAGTGTTTATAAGTTGAGCGACAATCGGTATGACGATTGATTCAGTACAACGTCCATCCTCGTCGCATATATTCACCTCATCAATCGTCACCAGATACTCGTTTGCAAGGCAGTTTGCCCCGTTTCCATAAGATTCAGTCGTTTCATCCCCTCGACATTTTAGGCCGCTAATCAATAGCGAATTATTTAGCCTGGTGTTAAAAAAAATCGGTTTTGGTGCGTCTGGGGATTCCTCGGCCTGAGAAGTATCTAGAAAGCGTGAGCCTCCGGTAAAGTCCTCAGCACAACCGACAAAGAAAATAAGTACTAAAATAGTTTGTATCAATCTACACATGCTTCCTCCGAGCGACTCCTCCAGATTCAAGCAAAGTCAGTACCAGCTTATAACGCATTCAGTCAGCTTAAACTGAAAATACTGACTATAAGTTGTTTCAAAAAAGAAAACTCACTTGGAATGGCCCTTCATCATCTAGTGATTCGAGAAGTTATCTGTTGAATTGATCTCCGGCAATCAAGCCAAACTTTACCCCGGAGAAATAATGAAAATCAAACTATGGTCCGTAACCTTATTTGGTATCTGCCAAATGGGAGTTGCCTTAGCTACTCCAACTATATGGCCCACAGAGGACACATACGTGCAGGTTCATAAGGTTGTTAATCCCACCAACTCAAATCTTATCGCTGATACTGTTCAACCATTGAAAGTGTATGTAATGCCCCCAAATTCAGCGAAAGCGGTGATGCAAAAAAAACTTTTCAATAGAACTGCCAATCTTGGATTCTGCCGTGAAATGCGAAATCTGCAGGATTACACCAGACGAGTCAGTGCAGAGATTGCTGATTACGAAGGCCGCTTATACGGGAAAAAAGCTGATGCCGACAGGATTGAAAGAAAGCGGAGCCAGGCGAGGGCGGCATTGGCCCAATACGCAACGGAAAAAAACATTACTGAACTACAAGATCTTGACGTCGAACTGTCTGAACTCACAAGTCTTATTCGTGAGAAGACTGAAGAGCTTAAAGAGTGTGCAAATAATTGCGAAGAGTTAAAAAAACAAATTGGTCACCACAATTTCAACCATTCAACTGCTTTAAGAAGACGTCGTGAACTGGCCCGTCAATTTACATCAGTGATCGCCCAATACGAAAAGAAGAAGAGTCTTGTTGAAGGTTATGAAGATGAACTCCGTGCTGCTAACCGAGCCTGGATGAATCTGGAAGATGATATCATCAGTGTCCGTACAAATTTATTCAACCTCTACAAAGATCTTGGTTCTCTTGAAGGTGGTACTGCCTCAATCACCTATACAAGTTCGTGGGACGACAATGTTTCAGTTCTGAGACAGATGAATCCTGAATACGAGTTTGAAAAAATTCAAACTAAAAATTCGGTTTTTGTAACTAGTATTGCCGATTTGAGCCACGTCCCTTCTGCTAAAGCGATACTGGCCTATAAAATTTCTGCCTGTTCAAATGATGCTAATGGAAAATGCGAAACCAGTGCTTATCCGGATTCATTTACGGGATCAGTTGTTCTAAGCACTATTGGCGCCTGTCCTATTGAGCATCCAGAATATTTTGATCTGGATCTCAGCCAGCCTAATTCTGCTGAAGAAATGAATTTTGGCATGACTGTATCTTACGATTACCCAACGGCCATGACTGTAAAAGCGACTGCGACTTATAACATGTACAAGATGTATCAAAAGATTGCTAAAAGTGGGCGCAGCGGTGGCTTCTTTAGAAGTAAAAGTTGGAACAGTATTGAAGAAAAAACAACTTTTCGTGATTCGTTTACAGTCAACTGGGACGAACAGGATAGAGAGGCATCGGTTTCGGATGCAAGAAAAATCGAAATTGAGCAGGAAATGAGAAATGCTGTTTTTGACAGGCTTGCTAAAATTGGTCTACCTGCTGTCATTAATCCAGCTGAGCTAGTTGCACCCTTAGTTCCCCAAAGTGGGGCCATGGTTCTAGGTAATGAACTGGCAAAAAATAAAGCATGTCAGACAAATATTTACTGCACTGGCGCCTCAATTGGATTCAAAGTACTTGATGCAATTTTTGGAGGTAGTTCAGCTTCTTCTTCATACACAAATATCCAAGATGTAGACATGAAGGATGTTTGGTCACAAACATTAGTTGTCTATAGACCTTATATTACTTCGTACATTAAATAATAATTGTTAAGGAATGATCGCATGTTTAGAAACCAAATTGTCGCCCTAAGTATTTTATTAATCGCGGGGGTTCTTAAAACCTCACAGGCATCAGAATTAGACATCTCAATGATTCAAACTTCGTTCTGGAGGGCCCCACAAGTGGGGGCCTTTCACGCTAATATTGAGATCATGGATGAAGATCGTCTGATTAAAAGTTGTCAGGAGTACAAGCGGAGAATTAGTACTTTAAGTCTACCTTCTGAAAAGTATTTAGTTGAAAAGTATCGTATCTCAGATTCTTTTGTGATTNNGATGAGTGGGGAGTTTTCTGCCAAGTTTTTGATAACCGGTCTAGAGAAAACTATAAAAATTCCTGAAATCTCGGATGAAGAAAATAAGACTTCACTGCCATTTTATTTGCAGACTGAAGCCACGACCACAGCGTTTTTAAATGATCCAATATCTTCATTATTCGTACTTGAAAAAGGATCATTTACACAGCTGTCCAGGAGTCTCAGGTTGAAGGATTCTGCTTATGATTTTTCCTATGACAGAAATGGGAGTGTTTTAAGTATTTATGGCAGAGACGTTGCCTGTGACTTTATTTCGGGACACCTGTCAATAGAGTCTCAAGTCAGATCAGTTGTTAAACTCAATGATGAACAGTACGAGATTCTAAAAAAATTCTATCTCGATGAAATTCAGAGTGACCTCAACGCCGTCATGACAAGCAATCTCAAAGAATCTGAGTTGATTAAATCTGCGAGACTTGGTTACAGATTTGGGGCCCGAATTGACGGCCTCTCTTTGCCGGATCTTGCGACTGAAGATGGCATAGATGGACTCATGAAGGCTCTCTTTGTTCCGAAAACTCTGAATAACTCTCTAGCTGTGCTTGATTCAGTGGATGGAAAGAAAAAAGAGATTCAGATCCTCTCAAGTGTTGAAGCAAAACCTGTCAAAGTTAAACTAAATTTAAACCCATAGGATTTTATGAAAAATTACATCATTGCATTTGGATTGATTGGGATACTTGGCTTTCTTTTTTTTAACTATTCTGAGAAGTCAGAGGCTTCTCAGAATCAACCGGAAAGTCAAAAAAAACATGCCAGCATAGGAGGGCCACAATTTTATAAACCAGAGTTAAGTTTTAAGAGAAAAAGCCCGGAAGAGATTAGTTTGCAGAAGCTTAACCATAAAGAGCTACTAGTCTTACTGGAAGAGACGGATTCGAAATTAGAAAGCAGTGGGTTAATTGATCTTGCTAATGCTGGACCTCTCGATGAAGCATCATCCACTAAATTACTTCATTTAATGCGACTTAAACAAAGTATCTATAAACAACTAATAGATCAGCAACTTGATACTCTTGGTAAGTTGGACATATGAAAGTAATTTTGATGCTTGTGTTTTTCTTGCTTGTTTCTGGGTGTGTACGGCCGAAAGCAAACACTCCTAAAATCCAGGAAATTGAAGAATGTAAGGAGATTGACGAGACGGGAGACATGAGAAAACTTCTGAGCGACATCCGTAAAGATGTAGACGAGGTTTTAAGGCTTTTAGAGCAACCTTCAGTCAAGACAAACGAGCAAGTTCATATTCTGGCACAAGAGGTAGCTCATAAGAGTACTAAAGTTCAATTTCTTTCAAAACCAGAATGGACAACCCCAAAATGGGATCATGAAATTCAATGGGATCTTACCTTAAATTCAAATTTAACATCTGCAAAAGTTGTTGAGGTCTATTTTATGGGGACTAAGAGAACGGATCTCATAAGCCATTTTGAGTTAGATATCAGACAAAACAATGTCAGTGTCTCGTACCGCAATCAGGCCAGCTCACTGGAAATCTGTCAGCTTGAAGAATCTTATGTTGTTATTCTGGAAGTAAAAAGTAGAGGTAGGATAAAAACAAAACGCTCACTTTTTAGTTTATATGTTCGTCATCAAAAGGAAAATTATGGCAAGTAATATGTGGGTTCTATCTTTTTTAATTTTGGTTTCTTCATGTGGAGCTACCAAAAATACTGGTCCAGATCGGAGTCAAGATCCCAATCAAGAAGCTCAGACAGAGGAGAACAAGTGTAAACTGTTTATCGTTAGCACAAATGATGCTCATGTAGTGGCGCGAGATGCATATCTTTTCCATAAAGAATGTGGTCTGAAGTCAGAAGCAGCCTTAATTAAGAGATTAACTAAAAGATAATAGTTAAATAATCTTAATTCCTGGGATAAATTTATACCGGGGGTAACATGGAATACGGCAAGGTTGAAGATTTAACCACGGTGGATTGGTCTTTTCCGAAAGACGATCCTCTTAATATTTCTAGACTCTCTTCAGATCAAACTCAACTAAAACTTCATCTTGGTTCCCCGGCATGGGGGGCCAGGAGTTGGATAGATAAAATCTACCCTAAGCATACTCCCGCAGATAAATTTCTCCATTTTTACTCCCGAGCATTTACATGTATTGAATTAAATAGGTCTCACTATGGAATACCAAACGAAAAAATGACTTCAGAATGGCTTGAAGAAGTTCCAAGGAATTTTTTGTTTTGTCCCAAGGTTTTTAAAGGGATTTCTCATGGCCAGTTTGGACTTCATGATAAATATCTCCTCAAAGAATGGACTAGTTTCATCGGTAGACTAGGATCAAACTTAGGTCCTTGTTTTATTCAATTCCATGAAAGCTTTTCCTACGAAAGGAAAGCCGATCTCTTTCATTTTCTCGAATCTTGGCCAGCTGAATTTAAACTATCCGTAGAGCTAAGACATCCGAGTTGGTTTAAAGAAAATACTATCTTGCCACCGCTCGCTGATTACTTATGCAAAAAAGGGATCGGCTTGGTTATAACTGATGTCGCAGGTAAACGAGAGGTGCTTCATACTTCAGTCAGTGCGCCTTGGACTATGATCCGTCTTATAGGAAACGATCTTCACTCATCGGATGGTGCCAGACTACGTGATTGGGCAAGGCAGCTGCAAATATGGAGTGATCTTGGGCTTAAAGAAGCCTATCTTCTCTTACATCAGCCTGATGATATCCTGACTATTGAGTTCGCTCAATTGGCACACGAAGTTTTTACCAGTTTTGGGTATTTGGATTTTCCTAAGATTGAAAAAATTAAGCAGCGCGACCTGTTTGATTTTTAAATGAAGAGAGTAGTGGAGATGGACATTTCATTAAGTAAAAAATAATTGTAATGAACTCCAAACAAGATGTGATCATTTATGGAGTATTGAACACCTGAATAGATATTTGATGGCTGTTTAACTTTAAGGCGCTCATCTATATTATCATAAGTGTTCGATGATTCATTTCTGACTGCGAGATTTAATAATAAGTTTTTGTAATTAAAAGAGCTTGAATAGATTGTAATAACAGTTTCATCTTTATAAAAATCAGGTTTGGACTTTATTAACCCGTAATCAAAAGCAAAGTTCCACACACGAAGGCCCATGGCGTAGGTCGTTACCGTGTAAGTGTCCTGAATAGATTTTTTTCCTGAGAGTTCTGAATAAGTCTGTGTAGCCCCTATAGGGCTAAATTTGGTCAAGTCTACAAAGTAATCATCTTTATAACTTGAAGCCCCAAAGCTAAATTTCCAAAGACGACCCGAAAGCCCAAAACCAGGGTTGATTTTTTTGATTAGAGGGTGCCGTTTGAGAATTAGGCCTGCATCCAGTCCATAATTTTTCTGAGAAAAAAGTTTTGCGGCGATCGCGAAAGTAAATTTTTTATTTCTGTACTGCTTATCATTAACCATTCGGTCGGCCATCTCTTCATCGAGCTCTGGGGCACGGTTCCCAAAAAAACTATTTTCAATAGATCCACTTATCAAGGCTCCACCCATTTTACCTGTCCCCGATGAGAGGCCGAATAAAAGTGAGTTCTTGGGCTGGTACATGATGTCTAGGCCAATACCGCGATCCAGGCTGACGTTCGCTGGGTTTAAATTAGCAGCAGTTGTGGATGAGGGACTTGTTGGGAAGCTTGAGCGACGAAGCTGACGGGTAACTCCATGACAATTTGGTAATTTAAGGAATTCGCAAACATCCGTAGATGCGGCCAGGCATTCTGTAGAAATGAATATTAGTAGCACAAAGGTAAGCTTCATTGAATGCTAGGGTATCAAAACGCTATTGAGGAGTCGAGATATGCTTAGCCGCAACCCTTGACATGAGGTTTTCGGAAGCAAAAATGCAAGTGATTGGAGTGGCCCTCACATTTGAAGACCCCTTTCTTTTCATCATTTTTAGGATTTGCAAGATCGCATGCTTGACGCGTTCGACCCGGAAGAGAGTTCTTCGCTATTTTAGAATCGTTAAAATAAACCGGTGTCGCTCCGGCCTTCAATAAGAGATTAACGAAGTTTTGGGTACGCTCATGATCATAGTCTTCTGGATAGTGGTCAAGATTAACTCCTTCCATGGTCTGATCTTTTCTAAAGGGACGCATATCCATACATGAGCCGTCAGCATGTTGAAGATGCCCCAGTGCATCTTTGCCGTTGGCCATCTTAGTTGGAGAGGGAAAGCCCATGTCTCCAATCTGCAAGGTACAACCAGCTCCTGAGCAAACCTTCTTCCAGTCCCGGGCGACATCGATAAAAGAGCATAGGGCATCCGGTGTTGCCCAGTCATCGGTTTTTTCTCTGTCGGTGCCCGTAAAGTGGACAAAAGAGTCGTCTGGACTAAATTTTAGTCGAGACAGGCCCCACTCATTAACTTCAATCTGTGTTGCAACATTATTTGTCGATAAGTGATTCAGAAGTTTTGTGACGTTGTTATAGTTTGAAGTAGATAAAAGTTGTTGTTCAAAGCAACCAAAATCCTCTAACAGAACTTGTTTTTTGTCATTTTCCGCACTACTGCTTGTGACTTCAAAAACATACGATATTTTTCCATCACAATTGAGTGTCTTATATTGATTTTCATTTTTAATAGCTTTCAGACCTTCTCCATATTTTAAAACGAGAGAGGTAGAATTATTCAAATCTTTTAACATCACTGTATCTGATGTCACCATGAGGACATCAGTGTTAGAAATTTTTTTTAATGAGTTTGGCGAAATAAATCCCTTTTCTTTTTTTTTCACCAGCGAATTATTTTGATCATTCTGGTTTACACCAATTAATCCATCCAGTTGATCCTGCGGCTCGGATAGAATTTCAACGGGGACTAATGAAACGGATGGATTTTGAGGCAATTCTCCCAGAGATTTGACTGTCGTATTTCTTCGGATGATTTTGTAAGGACTATCTTTTGAATTTGTTGCATGAGCGCGACCGACAGTTGTCTGCTTAGGTGTAAGTATCCCAGTTTTCGAAGCTTTGTTGCCAGTGAAGACATACTCTCGCGTGGTGTCTGATGGAATATAAACGTAAAAAGGGGGCTCATTAGTCCATGCCTCCAAGCATGAGCTTTGGGCCCAAATTTGAGATGATAATATGAGAAGGACTAAGAGAGATCTCATAGTGGACTTATCGACTTATTGTGTAGTCTCTTGAAAGAAAAATCGCCGACTCGTCTGGTCGGGTTTTTAGCCTAAGCTAAAGATCTTAGACCTTCTGGTCAGTACAAAACCAATACTTAGGGCGAAGACGAGATCAATTGCATAGGCCCAGGGAAGCCCAATTTTCATATGAGCAAGAACGGCGCCCACCACCATAGAAGTGGTCGCAATAATTTTCATTTTAGGTCGAATGATCTTAAAGTCCTCCCACTCTCTCACAGGCTTACCAAAAAAACGATTTTGTCTCATCCAGAGATGTATTCTTAAACTTCCCTTAGAGAAAAAATAAGCTGAGATAATAGCGAAGGGTACTTGTGGAATAATCGGAATAAGAACTCCTACGAGAGCAAATAGAAGAAAGAGTCCGCCCAATGCCATAAATACCCGTGACTTACTTCCTTTAAGTTTCCATTCAAGGTAAAAGCTTTTTGCCGAAATCATATAGGCTCCTCTTAAATCAAACTTCTAGATTCAAGTTTTATGCCATTTTGCAGCCTTGAATTTTCATGGCGATTTATCTATCAGGGGTCTTTGAGCCCCATTTTTGGGGTAGGAATCCACCGCGTCTATCAATTAGGTCAATATTGCGATTTTATCTATTAATGAAATTTTTAATTTTAACTGCTTTGTTACTTTCTTGTACCCATTCTCAAAAAGGATCCACAGTGATTGATTTTTATACCCTTAATGGACTTGGTGGATTATCCGGACTTTCGTTTGTTGAAGAAAATAGCGAGCAAATTACTTTTTGGACACTTACCGATCGCGGTCCAAATGCTGAAGAAATTAAAACGAAGGATCCTAAAATTGTTCTGCGACCATTTTTAAAACCTGAATATAGACCAAAGGTTATAAAGTTTTCCGTAAACAAGACATCCAAAGAAGTCACCATACTTAAGGAAATTGAATTAGGGCTTAGTGGACTTCCTAATTTAGAATCTCATGAATTTCCAGTGGATAGGTTTGGAAAAACAATTCCAAAAGACCTTCATGGAATCGACCCCGAATCAATTTGTTTTAGCAGAGATAACATCTGGATAGGGGAGGAATATGGACCATCGATATTAAAATTTTCACTTGAAGGAAAACTAATAAAACGTTTTGTGCCTGTAAACAGTTACCCAGAGGATTCTGGCTTTGTTCAGGAACTTCCTTCACAGATTAAGTCGAGAAAGTTGAACAGAGGTTTTGAAGGATTGGCCTGTGATGGTGACAAAGTTTATGCTGTCTTACAAAGTCCACTCCCGGCAGATGGAAAAAATGTTCTCATCTTTGAATTCAATATCCATACAGAAAAGGTAGAAAGATCTTTCTATTATCCACTTGATTCTCTAAAGGCAGATAAAATTGGTGATCTTGATTTTCGTAACGGGAAATTCTACATTATCGAACAGAATAGTCAGGTTGGACCGGAAAGCTTTCACAGAGTGTATGAATTTGAACTTTCATCGGCTGATATGAATGGATTGCTTACAAAAAAACTGAGGGCCGATCTTACAAAACTAGGTTTTGATTTTGCTGATAAACTTGAGGGTCTTGCCGTGATGCCTGACGGACGGCTTTCAGTTGTTAACGACAATGACTTCGGACTCTCTGGTAAATGGAGTGATAAGTCCGGAGAAGCTCCATTAGACCCGGATAAGAAGTCTGTGTTAGGAATTATTCCCTAATGTTGGGCCAAGGTTAAGATCAAGTCAGGCTTGGATGAACACATTGTAATTAGATCTAAGCTCTGATGTCCTAAGGGAATGAAATATTTAAAATTCCTTGGGTTTGTTTTTTTCATTTTAAGTTACTTCTGTTGTTGTCTGCCTCTGTATCCAATATTTATCTTTTTTCCAAACCTTGTGCGAAAAATTCTTATCAATGTTGTTTCCGTTCATTCCAAAGCAATGTTATGGGTTCTTGATATAAATGTAACAGCATTTAACATCGAGTATTCAAGGGCCTATTCCAATTTTTTAGTAGTAAGTAATCACTTGTCTTACCTGGATATTCTCATTCTTGCCTCTAAATTACCTTCCTGTTATGTCACTTCACTTGAGGTCAAACGCACTCCTTTCCTGGGGCAGCTTACCCAACTTGCTGGTTGTTTATATGTGGACAGAAACACCCGTCAAAATCTTTCTCAGGAGGTGAGTGAACTCAGGGAGGCTTTAAATTCAGGCTTTAACGTAACTATCTTTCCTGAGGCTACTTCAACTAATGGTGAAGAAGTTTTGAGATTCAGACGTCCACTTTTTGAAGCCTCTATTGCAACCGGCAAGCCTATTTTGCCTGTTACCATTAATTATAAAACTATCAATTCGAAAGAAGTCAGTTTTCAGAATAGAGATTATCTCTGTTGGTATGGGGATATGGAATTCTTCGGACATTTTATAACGCTTCTTACACAGAAAAATATAACGGTTGAAGTTGTCTTGGCGGAGCCATTTTTACCGACGCTTCTGCCATTATTAGACCTTGCTCAGATTAGTCACCAGAAAGTCTCAGAGTCATTCAGAACTTTCAAACCATTGCCAGGGAGGCAATATGATCAAAACACAAATTTATGACAGACCTGGAAGTTATATGAGTTCATCGGAACTCAAAAAACTTCACGATGAAATATACTCAGTGGCCGCTGCATGCCTTGATGAGATCCCTCATTATCAGTGTTTGACGGGAGAGAGAGGTGAATACTCACGACTGATTATAGCCGTTGCTAGAAACTCTCAAGGTAGAATGTTGGGGTTTTGCTCATCCTATATTCTTAAGACGTCGAGTGGAAAAGATATTCTTCACCTAGGGCTTACCTGTGTTACACCGCTGGCACGTCAGCTTGGTCTTACCCACAAGCTGACTAGTAAAGTAGTGATGACATATTTGTTTAAATACTCTCTTTTTAAACCGGCGTGGATTTCCAATGTCGCTTGTGTCATATCAAGTCTGGGGAACGTGGCCCTTCATTTTGAAGATGTTTTTCCTTCACCTTTTGTTTCAGTAGCTACTCCAGTCCATATTGAGCTTGCTCAGGCAATTAATCGTCAGTTTAGGAATGAATTATATATTGGTAAAAATGCTGTCTTTAACGAAAGGTCATTTGTTTTCGAGAACAGTGTCAGTGGGACGATGTTTGAAAAATCGGAGAGCGACAAAAGATTTTTTCATCGAGATAAGGAATTAACGGATTTTTATTTAAGAAAGATGGATTTTTCTAACGGGGATGAAATACTCCAGGTAGGAAAAGTGAGCTTATTAACCTATCCAAAATATCTGCTTAAAAATGCGAGAAGAAAATTAAAAAAAACGAAAATGTACCCTGCACTTGCCGAAGNNATTTAAGTTCTGGGGCCATTGTTGGCCCCAGAAATAATTTATTATTCGTGTACCCAAATCCATGTTTTGTTTGCGCCGTAAATAGCCACCGCTTCGTTGAAAACTTTGGCATTTAGTGGGTGAAGACGGATGCAGCCGTGTGATAGAGGAACTGTTCCCAAACGGCCAATATTTGAATTTTTGTTACCATCAGTTCCAGTTGTTCCGTGGACAGCAAAACCACCTTTGATGAAAACTGCGAAAGGCATGTTACCAAAAGCTTTTCCGCTTTTATCATACCAGTTACCACCAGGATATTTCGAAGAACTGTAGCGTTTATAGATGCGTAGAGGTTTATCGGGATGACGGTCAAAATTCGGAGTTGAGTGACCTTTCATTCCCGTTGTTGCACGAAGAATTCCACCTTTTAAGCTCCCGCTTTTGTCTTCTAAAAGTTCACCGTTAATCCGGATGTAGGCCCGTTGTGAACTCTTATCAACTTCGATAAAAACAGCACATGTATCACGAAAGCAGTCCTGGGTTTGCATGCCGTTTACGACTGATCCGTCTTCATCAATGACTTCCACGTACTCTGAACTCATGACAGGTTCTTCTTCAACAAAGACACGGCTATCAGCATTCAGAAGATCGTTCTCGAGCAACACTTCTTCAATATTATCTGCATAAGGATTAAGTTCATCATCCATCTTCTCGACTTTAGCATTTGCATTTAGAGCAAATAAAGTCGTTAAAAGGATTAATAGATTAAGTTTCATTTTTTTCTCCCAGATCTTTATATGTTGATGAATGCATTAGCTCATTTTTTTAAATTTCCTGCGATTCTAAACTGAATAGTGTGAAATTTGGTTTAGGGGTGTCAAAAGTTTAGACATCCGAGGGTCCGTCTATGTTCCTGGGATTACAGGATAAAAAGCCTATTTTTTAATCTTTTTTATGCGAAAACGCTTGAAGTGAGAGAAGGTATCCGAAATGTTCTCAGAGGTTGCCAGGGCGATAATGATAAAGAAAATTCCAATACCAAAAAATGATTTAGCAATCAAAAGATAGTAATCACCATCGAAAATGTCTGAAAACATCCACGAAACATTCATACAAATCCATGAGAGAATTGCGATATTAATGAAAGTCAGAGAGCGTCTTTTTTCAATGAAACAAAGCAGGAGACCCGAGAGAACTGTCGGGAGGATCATCATCATTGAGATCTCTCTCGCCTGCAACATCCATGAAGCGTCCATGAGAAACCACGAGAATGAATTCATAGTATCTAATATGTCCTTAGAAAAAATTGAAGACCGCTCATGCTCGCTCATAAAATATTTCCTGGTAAAATTAGTCCTCATACTCTCATCGAAGTGATGCTTGTTTAGGTGAAGAGCAAGTTTTACAGGGGGTGAACAGAAGTTGGTCAGAAGCCCATTATGTATCCGCTGCGTCTACCATTTAGGTTCTTTTAGTTTTATGCTTTGGGCTAATCACTTCGAAAAGGGACCTAATGGTAGTTGCTACAAAAAAGAAAATCATCGTCAGACGAACCCAATATGATGACGCGCCAAAAATTAATGAAATTGTAAGCAAGTGTTATCCAGGTATAGCTCCTTACCCTGTCGATGCTTTGAGAGCACATATCAACCACTTCCCTGAGGGACAGATGGTTGTTGAGTATGAAGGAAAAGTTGTTGGGTTTTGTATTTCATTTGTTATTTTAGAAGAAGAGGCGATGCAGCCTCATACTTGGAAAGAAATTTCTGGGGCCGGGTTTGCCAGCCGTCATGATCCTCTAGGAGATTTTCTCTACGGGATGGAAGTTTGTGTAGATCCAGAATTTCGAGGGCAAA
>DLGL01000088.1 GCA_002482685.1 Bacteriovoracaceae bacterium UBA7695
TCACAAAGAATCATGTCACCTTGTTCGGGAGTACAATGTCGGTAAATAGGCGAACGGTAACTGTAAGGGTCATGCATTCTTACTATCCAACCAATAGCTGGCTCAATAGGAATACGACGAGGATCTCCGCCAGCGGCCGCAGCAGCGAAAGAGCCACCATGGTAAGAGCGGTAACGAGTGATAATTTTTTGTTTACCCGTGTAGAGTCTAGCCATTTTCATGGCATTCTCAACGGCTTCGGCACCACCGATAGTAAAAAGTGTTTTATTAAGATCACCTGGAGTCACTGAAGCGATTGCTTCACCAAGCTCTCCGCGGACTTTAGTGACGTTTGTAGGTTGAACGTAATGCACTTGATTCATTTGATCTATGATCGCTTTATTGACCCGCTCATCTCCATGACCAATATTGGTGCATATTAATTGAGATGAAAAATCTGCGTATTTTTTTCCATTATAATCCCAGAAATAAATGCCCTTGGCTTTTTCGATTGCGATGGGATTGACCGCTTCCTGAGCAGACCATGAAAAGTATGTGTATTTTTTATTTTTATCGACGATGTCCTGATATTCGCTCATAAAGCTCCTCTAAATTATTGAAAAAATGCTACCAAAACGGAATGTGTCGGGCCATGCCTTTTTTCTTTATTATTCCGACGAGTTAAAAAGCTATGCACCCCAACTCGTTAGACCTACCATTTCAATATCTAATTCAACTACGAGGTATATATGGATCCTAAATCCCAGGCCAAACTCATTGCTCTTGGTGGTGCTGCACTACTACTTGTGATCTTGGTCATGTCATCATCATTTGTTATCCCACCAGGCCACCGTGGAGTGCTGGTAACTATGGGAAAGGTCTCGCAAGTTTTTGCTCCGGAGGGCTTTGGCCTGAAAGCACCTTTTATCACAGATGTTCTTCCGGTTTCTGTTCGCCAACAAACAAAATCAACTGATGCCGATTGTTATTCATCGGATCTTCAGCAAATTAAAATTGAACTTAGAGTTCTCTACCGAATCCCGGAGAATATGATCGTCAGAACTTTTCAGGATTATTCAGGAGACCCGTTTGATAGTTTGATTGCGCCCCGAGTGGCTGAAGCCCTGAAAGAAGTAACGGCTCTTCAGAGTGCTGAGATGATTGTAAAAAAACGTGAAGAGATTAAAACCAGAGCATTAGAGATGGCCCGAATAAAAATTGGCAGTATGCTCGTCATTGAAGATCTGGTGATTCAAGACGTATCGCTCTCGAAAGAACTAGAGTCTGCGATTGAAGCAAAAATGGTGCAGGAGCAGGAAGCGGCGAAGGCAAAATTCATTCAGCAAAAAGCCGAGATTGAGGCCAATACAGCTATTATTAAGGCCAAGGGTGAGGCAGAGGCTATTAGAGTCAGAGGTCGTGCTCTTCAAGAGAGTCCGGGACTTGTGCAATTACAAATTGTCGAAAAATGGAATGGGGTTGCTCCACTTGTTATAGGATCAGGCGGAAGTGGGTCGAATATCATTCTTCCGCTGAGCAAATAAAGTCAGATTTCTTTGGAAACAGATCGCCCTAAATGGGGTCTTTTTGGAAAAACGAATGACACATTTCGTTTCATTGAATTGTCCCAACGAATTCCAACCGAGAGACTTTGGAGCTTTTGAGACGGATCACTCACGGTTATTTTTAATTTCCCGCTTGGAAGTTCCCGAACCATCAGTGCCACTGGTTGAGTGGTACTGATAGATGACTTATTATTGTTAAACTTCAATTCGCCTGGGGAGTAAAAAATTGCCTGGGCCATCTTTTCTTTTTTGAAGAATACGGCCTGAATTTGACCTGTGTTTGATAGAGCTTCAGTATTTTTGATTTTGTCGGCGAGATCATTGCGGTACTTCGTATTTGGATAGACAGAGTAAGCATAAGTTTTAGAACGAGGATTTTTTTCGTGACTTAACCATAACGAGGTTACTTTTCCGTGAACTTCGTTTGAAGATTTATTTGCATCGATAGAACGCCAAGTCCCGGTTTGTTTTTGATTAGAAAGTTTAAGAGTTCCGCCAGAATGAATGGCATAACCAGTTCCATTCGCTATGGCCCATGACCGGGTCGGAAAACTCTCGATACCATTTTCCAACACATGCTCCTTTAGTGAATCTACACTACCGTAAACAATTGGAGTTTTAGAAAGCTCCTGATTTAAACTTGTTCGGACATCTCTACAATTAGGGCAATTTAATTCTGCACCAAAAGCCACCATACTCTCATCAGAAAAAAACCAGCTTTTTTTTGCCTGAAGTCTATCTCGTTTGAAGTCCATTACAGCTGCTCCAAATTCTCCATCAGAAACTCCTCCAACAAATGCAGTATTGCCTGGTGAAGGCCAGTAGTCATCATTCGGAACTTTAGGGTAAGGAAAAACATACTGCTCAGTTGTACCTGGCACCATTTTGAAATCCCATATTGGAAATATATCCCAGTATTCATTACCAGTTCGATAGATGTAGGTTACACCATCAGACAAATGATGAGATTTTAACCCCTCGCCTAAGGGTGATGTGTCGTTATTCAGTGTTCTGGTGGAATGCATTTTTACAGAGATGTTATAATCTGATCTATGATGAGTCATAAAATCGCCACGGTAAAACATTTTATTTCCATGACGAGTATAATTTTTGCTGCTCAATTTCTTTGCGCACTCTTTAAATTCATCCTGCCGATCTCCGGCAACCTTTGATAAAATAACACAAGAAGGAAGTAAATATTCTGAACGTCCCCCACCCTCTCTGGGGTAGTGCCTGGCCTTAGAACTGTAGTCCATTACTGTTTTGTGAATCAGCCAAAGCTGACCATCGAGAATGAAATTACTTAAAATGTCGTAACTCTTATCACTAAAAGAATAGCTGGTTCCATTTATTCTGCTAAAAAAATTTGCAAGATCTTTGGAGAAATCCAGCCCATAGCCACCATTGTGGAAAACTTGGCCGTGTTGATAAAAAGTCTGATCAGATTGAATGCCGGCCTTTTGATTAATTGAAAATTCTTTTTCGACGGACCTGATCGCGAGATTTACCCACTCGTGTCTTTCAAATAAAACACCAAGAGCAACAGTTGTTTCTGAAAACCAGACATTATTCTGCCCGGTTGCCGGCCATCCGCTTGGGTGATCCGTTAAGTGCCCCTGGTAAGCGTAGTCCATGAGAACATCGTAATTATCTTTTGCTATCTGATCACCGGCCAAAATGAGGAGGGTATAGATATTTCTGGGTAAGCCTATTTCTCTATGCCACCAATTTTTGTGATGCCATTTTCTGCTGGAAAAAAAATTAAGCCCTTTGTTTGCAGCAGAAATAGCAACCTTACTCTTATAACGTGGGTGAGAAGCAAATTTTGTTGCAAGAAAAATTTGTCTTATCCGCTGTATGTGACTTGCAGGCCCCCAAAGAGTTTTATCCGTAACTGTATAATTTAAATCTTTAAAACTTCCATCGCTATTCTGATTTTTAAGCCACCCATTGATTTCAGGAACTAACCATTTAGACTGTGCTTCAATAGGAACAGATTTTAAAATTTCATTGTAAATGTTTTCCTTAATGATCTTAAGGTCTGCATTTGAAACTGAACGTGAAACTTGTGCGGCCTGAAGCAAAACTGAATGAACTAATAGACATGTAATTATAAATAGTTTCATGCTCACTTAACGACAAAGTGAGATTAAAACTTAAGGATCAAATCCACTTTTTCATCCTCTCAAGAATTCATCCCTCAGAGGACCTAAGGCACTGTAATAACAACGTTTTTGGATGCCCGGGAAAGGGCATCCAAGGTTCGTTTAATTGCTTGCCATATCTTTTGTCTGCTTATCAATATTATCACCCGACCACTCAATATCTTTTGATAACTCTTTTGATTCAAATTTCCCTTGTTTGAGCTCATTTAAATGGGAGTGTGTTGTAAGGTATTGAAGCGAGTGACCAACAAAATCTTCGACTTTATTAAAGTTATGTTTTTCCATAAATGCTTCAAGTCCAGCCTTAAGCTCATGAACCATTTTGTATCCTTGAAGCATCGGTCCTGTGCAACTTTGCACAGTGTGAGAACCCAATAAAATAAACTCAATGGCATCTGAGGCTTTTTCAATACCGCCCATTCCAGAGATTGAAATGTCTTTGTATTTAGGATTATCTCTAAAGGCTTTAGCAAGCTTCATAGTATGGTGAAGAGCAATTGGTCTTACGGCCTGGGCAGAATATCCACCGGGAGTTGAGTATCCTTTAACTGTTGGCATAGGACGAAGAGTTTCTAAATCCACACCAATGACCGAAAGGATGGTGTTGATAAGAGAAATTCCATGGCCCTTTCCATTATCAATAGATTGAAATGCCGGAACATTGATGTCGGTAATATTGGGGGTCATCTTTGACCAAACGGGAATCTTAGAAACTTCCGTTACCCAACCCGTTACTTCGCCCACCATCTCTGGATTCTGCCCCATGGCTCCACCCATTTTTCGCTCAGGCATTCCATGCGGACAAGAGAAGTTAAGCTCGAAAGCATCCACTCCAGCGTCCTGGCACATGATCACAAGATCTTGCCAGCGCTTCTTATCGTATTCTTCCATGATCGAAGCAATGAGAATTCCTTTCGGGCACTCAGCTTTAATTTCTTTAAAATCCTTAATCCAGTCTTCGATTGGACGATCTGAAATAAGTTCAATATTTTGGAAACCAATCACTTCTTTGTTTTCGCGCGAATAAAGTTTGCCGTAACGAGGAGCTACGTTGTGAACTTGTGAAGCATCAAGCGAGCACGTTTTTGCTACAACTCCCCCCCAACCTTCTTTAAAAGCTTTAAGGATTGTAGCTTTGTTCGTTCCCGGAGGACCTGAACCAATAACAAATGGATTTTCAAATTTTAATCCATTCACAACAATCGAGAGATCTTTACTCATCTTGATTCCCCTTAATTACATGCCCGTTCGAGAAATATAGCGGCCGGCACCACGTTCAACATTGAGTTTGCCCTCATCATATTGAACTTTACCATTCGCTAGTACCCAAGTAGGTGCACCTTTAGTTTTATAACCTTCAAAAATATTACGATCACATTTATGTAAGTGAGTCTTTGCTGAGATTACATCTTCTTTTTCAGGATTCCAGATCACTAAATCCGCATCAGATCCAACCATGATGGCCCCTTTACGAGGATACATGCCAAAAATCTTTGCAGGACGTGTACAGTTCACTTCAACGAATTGATGAAGATCCAGACGGCCTTCAAGAACTCCGTAAGTGTACATAAGTGAAAGACGGTTCTGAATTCCAGCTGCACCGTTAGGAATTTTTCTGAAGTCTGTGCGACCTAAGATTTTTTGTTTCCCTTGGTGGAATGGACAGTGGTCCGTTGCAACAGTCTGGATGATCCCAGATTTTAAAGCGGCCCATAAAGGGGCCTGGTGCTCTTTTGGACGAATCGGAGGACTCATCACGTAAGCCGCACCTTCAAAGTTAGGTTGATCATAAACTGAATCATCTAAAAGAAGATATTGAGGGCATGTTTCACCAAATACCACTTGTCCACGACGGCGGGCCTCATCGATGGCCTCAACAGCTTCTTTGGCAGTGACGTGAACGATATAAAGCGGCACACCTGTCATACGAGCAAGCATAATAGCGCGGCCTGTGGCCTCACCTTCAAGGGGAGCTGGGCGAGATTGAGCATGATACTTAGGATCAACTTTGCCTTCATTGAATAATTTATTCTGAAGAGAAACTACCATCTCACCATTTTCACAGTGAGCAGTAACAAGTGCGTTTAAATTTTTTGCTGTTTCCATCACGCGGATCATTTCGGTGTCATCCACACCGATAGCTCCACGGTAGGCCATGAATGTTTTGAAAGATGTGATGCCTTCATTGCGTACACAATGTTCCATCTCTTTAGCGGTGTTATCACCAAACCAGGTGACGGCCATGTGAAAGGCATAATCTGAAACAGATTTTTTGGCTTTCTCTTTCCACTGAGCCAGACCATCCAGAAGAGGTTGATTACGAGAAGGGATTACGAAATCGATGATGGTGGTTGTTCCACCAGCAACACCGGCCGCAGTTCCTGTTTCAAAATCATCTGCTGAGATTTCGCCCATGAATGGAAGTTCCATATGAACGTGTGCATCGATGGCCCCAGGAAACACAAAGTGTCCTTTAGCATCGATAACCCGAGTATCAGCACTTGGCTTTTCAATACTCGGAGCAATCGCTTTAATTATTCCATCCTGAACCAGGATGTCTGAGAAGTAGCGATCAGTCGCAGTGATGATTTCACCATTTTTGATTAATACGCTGCTCATGATTAAGACATCCAGTTGCGAGTTTGAGGCTCGATGAATTTAGTCGTGATCTTTCTATCCTGAGTCCAGAAATCAATTCCTTGGTCTCCAGTAAGGTCTCCGTTACCAAATTTAGAATCATTCCATCCACCGAAACCAAATGGCTCACGAGGAACAGGAACACCAACGTTCACACCGTTCATTCCTGCGTTTGCATTTCTGAAAAGGTACTGAGCGTTTGCACCGTTAGTTGTAAAGATCGAAGCTGCGTTTCCGTAAGGGTTCGCGTTTTCAATTTTAAGGGCTTCTTCAATTGTGTTCACACGAGTGATGGATAGAACTGGTCCGAAGATCTCTTCGCAGCCAGCAGGCATATCAGGGCTAACGTTATCAAGTAACGTAGGTCCAACCCAGTAACCAGTCTCAAGACCTTTGATGTCTGAATTTTCTGGTTTCTGATTGCGCCCATCAACGAGAATTTTAGCTCCCATTTTTTCTGCAGCTGTAATGTAGTTATTAATTCTTTCAACTGATTCCTTGTTGATCACAGTTCCCTGCTTTTCACCAAGTTTGATTGATTTGGCGTAAGCCACCATTCCATCAATGTGCTTTTGACAGTCACCCACGGCAACCATCATGGAAGCGGCCATACAACGCTGACCTGCGCATCCCATAGCAGAGTCTACGATCTGCATAGGAGCTGTTTCAAGGTTCGCGTCCGGCATACAGATCAAGTGGTTTTTGGCTCCACCAAGAGCAAGAACACGCTTACCGGCCATAGCGGCACGACCATAAACAATTTTGGCTACTTTAGTTGAGCCAACAAAGCTTAAAGCCTTAATGTCTGTGTTATCGCAAATAGCATTCACAACATCTACTCCACCGTGAACTACGTTTAGAACGCCATCAGGAAGTCCTGCTTCTTTTAAAAGTGCCGCGAGTTTCATTGACCCCAGAGGCACTTGCTCAGAAGGTTTTAGAATCATGGTGTTTCCAACAGTAAGAGCGATAGGGATAGTCCACATCGGGCACATGACAGGGAAGTTAAATGGAACAATTGAAGCCACTACACCGATTGGCTCTTTGATCACCTGGCAGTAAATACCATTTGATACTTCAAGCATGGGAGCAGAAATTTTATTAGGGATAGAGCATCCGAATTCTAAAACTTCGATCGCTTTAGCAACGTCACCATGAGCTTCGGCCAACGTCTTACCGTTTTCTAAAGACACAAGTTGTTTAAGCTCTTCAAAGTCTCTTTCCATCAAAGTTTTTAAACGGAACATTACCTGTACGCGTTCTTTGATGTTGGTATTAGACCAGGTCTTGAAAGCAGTTTTTGCCACAGCTACAGCGCTGTTTACATCTTCAGCAGTTCCTAAAGGTACTTCACCGATAGTTTCGCCAGTGTATGGAGTAAACAGTGGAAGGTATTTAGTTGTTTTAGATTCAACTTCCTTATTACCTACCCAGTGTTTTAATTTACCGAAATCGTTTTTAATTTTTACGTTATTTAGTCCCATGCAAACTCCTTCATTGTGTCGCGTTGGAAAATATGCTTACTAGAAAAGAAGTAGATGATAGCACCAAGTGCGCTTCCTACAAACCATCCATAGTTATAAACCCACATATTTGTTTTAGTAATTAAGCAGAAAGCGGTGAAGATCACAGGAAGAACGAAACTCACCACTCCTGCGCGGTTAACCTTGGGATATATTCCATCTACTTTATAGATATCAATAAGATGGATATTCTGTTTTTTGATAATGAAGTAATCCACAATCATAATCCCTGCAATGGGGCCTAAGAGGTTGGAGTAACTTAAGAGCCAGTTAGAGTAAATGCTCTCGACCGAAACATCTGACTGGATGAGTCCAAGTTTGCGAAGAAGCTCCCAGCCCATGAGAAGAATCCCGATGAAGCCGGTAAGATAGACCCCACGTTTGAAATTAATCTTCTTAGGAAAAGCGTTCTGAAAATCATTTGCNNGGCATTGGTTGAAATAGTGGCCACAAAAATAATGAACAATCCAAAAGCACCAAAGATAGGGCTATTAATTTTTCCAATTAAGTTCACCGGATCTGAAACCACCTCACCTACTAAAATCGGAGAAGCGGCGGTCATCACTACACCAAGCATCGCAAATAAAAACATGGTAAGTGGAAGACCAAAAATTTGTCCGAGAGTTTGATCTTTTTGAGAAACTGCATATCGGCTGAAATCAGGAATGTTTAAAGAAAGTGTAGCCCAGAAACCAACCATCGCAGTTAAACCACCAAAGATGTATGTCNNGCACCCACCGGACGAGTTGCTGGAGCATTGATCATGGCCGTGACATCAATTTGTGGAAGGGCCCACCAAATAAGCCCGACACCAACAACGATTAATAGAGGTGCCGCAACAACTTCTAAAATCTGAATTGCCTTGGATCCTTTAACAACGACATAGATATTGAGTGCCCAGAATATCGCAAACCCAATCACCTCACCTACTCCACCCAGATTTGCCCAGGCGGGAGAGAGACGTGCTAGAAATAAATGTATGGCAAGACCTCCGAACATGGTTTGAATTCCAAACCATCCGCAAGCTATAAAGGCACGGATGAGTGCAGGAAGATTAGATCCATAGATCCCAAAAGATGAACGAAGAAGAATCGGGAAAGGGATCCCGTATTTGGTTCCAGGATAAGCGTTCAAAATAAGAGGGATTAAAACAATGATATTGGCCGCGAGAATGGTCCACAATGCTTCCATGATCGACAGACCAAAGTAGGTAGTAAGAACAGCACCAAGAGTATAGGTGGGTACACAAACGGCCATCCCAACCCAAAGGGACATAATGTGCCATTTGTTCCAGGTTCTTTGAGCGATTTTTGTTGGTGCTAAGTCGTCATTATAAACAGGACTGTTTCTAAGATCATCCGTCACATCAAGTTCGACAAATTCTCCCTGAGTTCTAATACTAGACACTGTAGGACCCCCAATTAATTGCGTAATTTTTCTTTCATAACAGCAATGAAACGAGGTGTCCCAATTAAATATCTTGAGAAAACTAAAAGATGCCTTTAGAGGCAGGAAGACGTGCGTTAAAGCCTTATTTTTTGAAGTACTTAGGGATGTGGGCCCTTAGGTATTTATCACTCACAAAGGCGATATCGGAAGTGCTCTGTCTATTTTTTATGGCGTGAAGATACTCTTTAATCGGGTAAAGGCTAATTTTATAGGGACCAAGTTTATCGAGCTTCCACTCCATATCTTTACGCTTCTCCAGAGGAACATACATTTGATCCAGATAATCTTCCAACTTTAGGACGGTAGCCTTGTTCATGAAATCGTAGTCATAAACCAGTCCATCCGCAATTAAGACAACATGAAAATTCCAATTCGAGTAACCGATCGTTCTAAAAGGAGGCTTTGAAGTGCGAGGCTCAATGAGTCTGCCTTCCTCTCTGGCCGCAAGTGCAGCAACCAGCCCGAACATATCAAAACCGGCATTTCTAATTTCCATAATGTAGGCGTTCTTTAAGTCCACATTCTGTTCAACAGCTTCAGTACTAAAATTTTCAATATTGCGACCGCAATAATTGGATTGATAGATAGTCCAAAATGTATCTTCAAAAATTTTATTGAGTTTTTTTGTGTCCGCCGCAAAGGCAGATGCACAAATAAAATAAAGAGCAAAAACGGGGAGCAATAATGTTGTTTTCATACGGTTTGTTTTTGCACACTTCTCTCTTCATCTTCAATAAAAATTGAAAATCTTACAGAGGTATACCCGGGCGTAACTGTCTAGAAACTTGACAGGTGTTAACAGGGTGATGGGAATTAAACAAATCTCGTCATTGAATGTTGGCCTGAGACTTGAAGTGCATTCGTTATGAAAAACTCTATCTGGCTTCTTTTTTTAATGCTGGCGGCTTGTGGGAATCCCCATTTAACAGCGGTCGATGGGATTGAGTCCAAGACTCTTCCGACTCTGGCCACACCAAGTGAGCTCGCCTCAAAGGGGCTTCGGGTGGAAGGTGAGTTCAATTTAAAAACCGAGAACTCTAGCGCAGGCCAAACCGTGAAGCTTCAGAATCTGGATGAGAGTGCAATATGGAGCACGAAATTTGAGTTTGAAAAAGGGACAAATTTCCAATTCAACGGGACAAGTTTCCCGGGTGATAAAGGAAACTGTCGGGATGAAATTAAAGGATCAGAGAATTGTCTTCTGGATATTCAATTCTCATCCAACATAGTTGGTTTTTTTGCAGACAATCTCATTGTTACATACTCAAATATTTCTGATCCCAAAGAAATTTATTCGCTAACTTACCCTCTACGCGGAGAGAGAATTTCCAAAGCCGAAGAAGCTATCTCGAAAATTTCCGTAAAAACTATTTCTGGTGAAGGATATCTGGACTTCGGAAAAACAGTTATCAATTCGCAACTATCGGCGAAAGTTATTGTTTCAAATGAAGGTGACACAGAGGTTAAGCTCTCAGCATCCCTTTCTTCAAATAGTCAGATCCAATTTACTGAAAAAACTTACCCCGGGAAAGAAGGGACATGCACGTCTCAGCTTGAGTCAGGTAAAACATGTCTTTTGGAAGTAAGCTTTGATGCCGAAGCTAAGGGTCTTTATCAGGACACACTCAATGTGGTTCACTCTCCACTTCCCAAAGGTAAAAAAGAAACTGTTTCTTTTTCTATCATAGGAGAAAAAATACCTAAGAAGATTCAAGGGCCCCTAGTGGCCAGTGAGGTTTTCTCAAATACTCTTGATTTTGGAAAAGTTAAACTCGGTGTAGAGGTAAAAAAACAGTTTGAAATTCAAAACCTCGGCGAAACTTCTTATTCTGTTAAAGAACTCATTCTCACCAACCCGAAAGTATTTAAGTATACAGGGGATAAATTCCCCGGGACCGCAGGAACGTGCGGTGACATTATCCTTCCGGGAAGCTGCTTAATTGAGGTCAGCTTCAGGCCTATTGAGGTTAAAAAGGTATCTGGATTATTTAAAATCGATACAAACGAAGGAGACTCGGTTGAAGTGAAGCTCTCAGGAGAAGGGGCCGAAGATAGACTTTGTGAATCTTATCATGAATTTCTGATTGTGCCTGAGAAGAGCTATCCTGCGAGTGAGGTCATTTTTCCTTATCTGAAAAGTCATCCTTCTTCTACTGCGGCCCTGACTCAGATATATGGATTAAACGTTAACACCTACATCAAGTCGATTGACACCTACACTGTTAAAGACGGAATGGTCTATGTCACCTACAAGTTACCAAAGCTTGATGGGGATATTATTAATATGAATTTTGGAGTGCACGTACTTAAAGTTATAGATGATAATTACAAGGACACTGAATCTCTTTGCCTTTCATCTTCCTCTGTCCGGAAATGTTCAGGTCACCAGTTTGAACTGGCGTCGTGGCAAAAGCTGAGAAACCCAAAATTCTGGGATAATTTTACAACCCCGGTAAGTGAGCGCTATGAAAGACAATTTGCCAGTGGGGAGAAAAAATGTGGAACCTACAATTGCATGAATCTTAATACGCAGTATGAGTTAAGCGATATTTTTGAACTGAGTGCAGAAGAAATGAAATCATTGAGAAAAGACGGTGTTATGACTCTTGTTTTTTCCGACGATACCAGAATGCTTAAGATGCCAAGAATTGCAGTTAAAACAAAAGTGAAAGTCAGCTGTGAATAAATTTAAAATTACTATTTTGTTAGGTCTTGTATCGTTTAAGGCCTTTGCCCTGAATTTGCAAAGTTTCAGATTCTCTGATGGCTACCGCTACTCGTTAGTGGAAGACAGTTATCAGGAAAAGTTTAAGGGTAAGTACGTCCTTTCAAGTGCCCTGAGTTTTACCAATAGTCCTTTTTACTTAAGTGATAAAGCTGTCAGTGAAGTTAAAAATGAAATCATAAACTATCAGTCGATGCTGACCCTTGGGGGCAGTTGGTATTATAATAATGATCTAGCACTGGGAATTGACCTGAATCTCTCTCAAAGTGAGGTCTTGGAAGAAAATTATACGTCACTGGCCGACACCATTCTAAAGGCACGCTGGAACCTCTACAGGTCCAGCAGTTACTCATTTGCTTTAAACCCTAAGCTCTTTCTTCCGACCGGTAAAACCAGAGACTTCACCACGATTAATTCTCCCGGAGTAAGCCTAAGTGGGGTTAACGAGTACAAGATGAACTCATGGCACTTTTTAGGCTCTTTGGGGTATTTTCATAGTGCGAACAATAAGTTCTCAATCGTAGACTATCGAAACCTTATTTTACTAAATCTAGCAGTGTCTTATGATGTCTCAGCGGACTGGACTGTGAATACCGAGATGATTAAAAATTTTACTACCAACCGGGCCCACCGTCAGGACGAGGGCGATTACTACGTAACGGCAAAGTACAAGATCCATCCGCTTTGTGGACTGTTTTTCGGAGGGGGGATTGCCGGCCTTGATGAAATTGACCGCAATAACTATACTGTTTTTGCGGGTCTTAAATTTCATCAGTAAAACAACTATTCCGGAATATAAATTTCGTACTGTTCAGCGTGGTAATTATTATCCGCCCGGACCAGAATCGTTTTGTTAAACTGCTCTTCCAGAATTTCGATAATCCCAAAATCCTCAGCAGAGAGTTTCGCACTGACTTCTGGATGAGCAAAAACTGTGATCTTAGTGGATTGAGTTTTTCTCATGACCTTTTGAAGTTCACGGATGACCTCATAGCTCACCGTCTCAACCGATTTCACACGTCCCACACCTTCACAATATGGGCAGGCCTCACACATCGTACGCACAAGAGTATCGCGTGTGCGTTTACGAGTCATCTCAACCAGGCCAAGGCCCGAGATTGGAAGAACATTAGTTTTTGAACGGTCTTTCTTTAAAGCTTCAAGTAAAGATGAGTACACCTGATTCCGGTGCTCCTCTTTTTCCATATCGATAAAATCGATAATGATAATCCCACCGCAGTTTCTCAGGCGAAGCTGGTAAACAATTTCTTTAACTGCTTCCAGGTTGGTTTTAAGAATTGTATCTTCCAGAGTTTTCTTACCGACAAATTTCCCGGTGTTCACATCGATTGAAACAAGGGCTTCGGTCTGGTCAACGTTAATCGAACCACCAGATTTTAAAAACACCTGATTTGAAAGAGCGCGCTCAATCTCAATATCGATTCCATAATGCTCAAAGATAGGAATTTCAGAATCGTAAAATTTAATTTTGGCATCATGATGCGGGATAAATCTTTGGATAAACTTTTCAATCTGTTTGATCGCAGATTTGTTATCGGCCACAAGGTTATCAACATCCTCATCCATAATATCTCTCAGAGCACGCTGAACAAATGAGAGATCCTGGTGAAGCTCAAGTGGAGCTTTGGCTTTTTCCATTTTCTTTTGAACATCTTTCCAGATCTTCACGAGATTATTGTAGTCACTCTTAAGTACTTTATAACTTTGTGTTTCGGCAACTGTTCGGGCGATAACCCCCACACCTTCAGGGCGAATTGAATCAAGAATTTCTTTTAAACGTTTTCTTTCTTCTTCAGACTCAATTCTGCGTGATACCCCAGTATGCTCGATAAAGGGCATGTAAACGATGTGACGACCGGCCAGTGTGATGTGGCGGGTAACTCTGGGCCCCTTGGTAGAGATTGGCTCCTTCGCGATTTGCACCACGATCTCGTCTCCCTCTTTAAGAAAGTCCTGAATCTTTACATCGGGACGAAACTTCATATCAACGGTTTCAGTTAGAGTTGAAAACTCATCCGGGATAACTTCTCCCAAGCGCTTATGATGGCTCTCGGTTGTTTCAATACGACTTTGCATCTCTCGTTGCTCATCTAATGTAGGCAGATAAGCATCGTCCACATAGAGAAACGCTGCCCGCTCCTGACCAATATCAATGAACGCCGACTGCATACCCGGAAGCACCCGTAAGACTCTTCCTAAATAAATGTTTCCGACAATTGGAGATGATTCGTTATTTTGGGGATGCCGTTCAATGAGAAAATCTAAAATCTCACCATTTTCAATGAGTGCAATACGTGACTCATTGTGGGTCTGGTTGACCACAAGCTCTTTTGCCATGATGAATGTCCTAATCTAAAAACTTTTAAAAATAAATTAAGATCAGAATACAGGCAAAAGATCTGTCATTCAAGGCGGCAATCTATGCTGAGATAGGTCAACTAGGTCAACATTCCTACAATCGTAGCAGTAAGGAGTGAACAAATTGTCCCCCCTAATAAAGCCTTCATTCCTAACTCAGAGAGCATTCCGCGTTTAGAGGGAGCAAGTGCTCCAATACCGCCGACTTGGATACCGATAGATGAAAAGTTGGCAAATCCACTCAAGATGTATGTTGCAAAGATGATCGACCGAGGATCCTGAAGAACCCCCTGCTCTTTCATTTTACCTAGTGTCATATAGGCCACGAACTCATTTAAAATCGTTTTCTCACCTAAAAGTTGACCGATATAGATCATATCTGCTTTGGCGACACCCAGTAGCCAAACGAAAGGAGCACACCCATAGCCCAAAAGGAATTGCAAAGTAAGCCCGGAGTACTGTCCATTGGTCCACTTTGCAATGATTGAATTAAGCCCTGTTATATCTCCTAACAAGTTATTGAGACCATAGTTTACCATGGCAATCAAAGCGATAAAGACAATCAACATGGCCGCCACGTTAAAGGCCAGCTTAAGTCCCTCTTCCGTACCTACAGCAATAGCCTCGATCATATTTGAGCCGATTTTTTCATCATTCAACTCTAGTCGCTCATCGATTTCTTCTGTTTGAGGGAGAAGCATTTTTGAAACAATGATGGTTGCAGGTGCACTCATTACCGAAGCCGCTAACAAATGTTTCGCAAAAAATAATTGCTGAACCGGATCGTTTCCACCCAGAAAACCGACATAGGCAGCAAGAACACCGCCTGCGGTATTGGCCATGCCACCAATCATAACGCACAGAAGTTCTGACCGAGTCATGAGAGGAAGATAAGGTTTAATCAAAAGAGGAGCTTCAGTCTGGCCGAGGAAAATGTTGGCAGTTGTTGAGAGATTTTCAGCTCCCGACATTTTCATAAATTTGCCCATTACCCAAGAGAGACCGTAAACAATCTTTTGAAGCAGACCCAGGTAAAAAAACAAACTCGTCAAGGCCGAAAAGAAAATGATGGTTGGAAGAACTTGAAAAGCAAAGATAAAGCCTGTGGTCCTGGTATCCATGAGGTTTCCAAAAACAAAAATGGAACCTTCACGGGTAAATTCAATGACCACAACAAAGAATGAAGAAACTTTATCAAAGATTGTCGCTATTATTGGTATGTGCAGGATGCCAATAGCAAAAATAATCTGAAGCAAAAATCCAAGGCCCACGAGTTTCCAGGGAATTCTTTTTCTATCTGAGCTGAAGAAAAAAAGCACTAGGCCCAATACAATCAGACCCAGTATTCCACGAAAAAAAGATTCAAAACTCATTTAAAGAACCTTGGAATATTAAATAAAGAGTCCTGCAATACAAGCCGTCATATAACAAGCAAGCGTTCCCGCAATTAATGACTTAATCCCTAGTGCCGCTAAGGTTGGACGTTTATCAGGAGCAAGTGTCCCGATCCCCCCAAGCTGAATAGCAATTGATGAGAAGTTAGAAAATCCACAAAGAGCATAAGTTGTAAGAATAGTCGCTCGATCTGATATCTGACCTTTGGCAGCCGCTAGATCGAGGTAACCAACAAATTCATTGAGCACAAGTTTTTTACCTAACATCCCGCCCACTGCAACACAATCGGCCCATGGTACTCCTAAAAGCCAGGCCACCGGAGCGTTTAAATAACCAATGATGAGTTCAAAAGTAAGTTGAGGATAACCGAATAATCCCCCTGCTGAAGAGAGAATCCCGTTGAGCATTGCGATCAAGGCAATAAAAGCTAAGAGCATGGCAGCAACGTTAACTGCCAGCTTTAGGCCGTCAGATGCCCCTGTGGCAGCAGCATCAATGACGTTACTTGAAAGCTTAGGAAGATCAACTTTAACTACACCCGCAGTTTCAGATTCTTCTACTTCTGGGATCATAAGTTTGGCACAAACTAAGGCCGCAGGAGCTGACATAACAGAGGCTGCTAATAAGTGGGCAGCATCAATTCCAAAACCAACAAAAGCTGCCAGAACTCCTCCGGCAACGGTGGCCATCCCACCAGTCATAAGACACATGATCTCAGAGCGGGTCATGCGGTTCACATAAGGCTTAATGACTAAGGGAGCTTCTGTCTGACCAACAAAAATATTGGCAGCAGCTGCAAGAGATTCAGCTCCTGAGGTGCCCATAACTTTCATCATGACCTTAGCAACTAGCTCAACAACTTTTTGCATCACTCCGATGTGGTAAAGAACCGACATCAAGGCACTCATAAAAATAATGGTAGGAAGAACCATAGTAGCGAAAACAAATCCTAAACTGTCTGACGGGACGGCCAGAGATCCGAATAAAAATTTTGCCCCTTCTGAAGTGTAACCAAGAATTGCATTAAAACCCTGACCCATAAGTTCAAAGGTTTTACGTCCGATGCTTGTTTTAAGAATGACAAGACCAAATACTATCTGAAGGACCACACCTGAGATGACTGTCCGCCAGCAAATGCGTTTTTTATTGTCTGAGAGTGCGTAGGCAACTCCAAGCATTACAAACAGCCCAAGCAGCGAAATCAATCTTTCCATAAGTATTCCTAATGTACGGTATTAGCTAACTCATAGAGTTATACCGAGGAGGCTTTCTTTATGGCAAGGAAAAGGAGACTAAATTAGAAAGATGTTTGCCACAATTGAGTGCCAAACTGCACCGAACTCATTGTCAGAACTTGAGATTCTTTAGCGTGCCAGCCGCTTCTCTCAGAAGTGGAAAACTCCTCTGAGGAATGCATCCCAACCAGCTCTTCCTGGCCTTTCTGAGCACTGTTGTAAGCCACAAACATCACCCCTACGATGATACCTATTGCCGCGCCAGTCCACACATTTGAGATATGATTTGAAGCCTTGTCATAGAAAGATAAGGTCGACAGACCCAGGATCGCTCCCCCAACACCAGCAGCACCAACGAGCATAATATCATTCTGGGTATTCTTGATTATATCGTCCCCACCAGCATTATCTTCCTGAGCGAAGACCATGTTGAGAGTGAGAAGTTGAAAAATAATGAATGCTGAAAGCCATTTTTTCATGAGGATCCTTAAGACACATTGTTTGCCAAGCTGGAGGCTATAGTTCTATGATGAGTTCCCATCTTAAAGTAGAGTGTATATGACTAAAGAAAATTTTCAAGTGTATCCCCTGATTGATAGAAAGAAAAAGGGCGAAAAGCTCGAACCGCAAGAAATCAAGTGGTTCATCCAGAGCTATACAGATAAAAAAATCGAAGACTACCAGATGTCTGCCATGCTTATGGCCATGTTTATTCAGGGTATGGATGTTTCTGAAACAGCCGCTCTCACTGATGCCATGCTTGAGTCTGGTGAGCAGCTAAAGTTTCCCGGAAAAAATGTCATTGATAAACACTCAACTGGTGGCATAGGTGACAAGGCTTCTTTCATCCTCGCCCCTATCGCTTCAGCGGCAGGTGTGAAAGTTCCGATGATCGCCGGCAGGGGTCTGGGCCACACGGGTGGAACCGTTGATAAAATTGAAGCTATAAAAGGTTTCAACACAGCTCTTGATTTAAAAGTCTTTCAGGAGAAATTAAATAAGGAAGGATTGGTCTTAATTGGTCAGACTCCTGATATCGCTCCTGCGGATCGTTTAATTTATGCTCTTCGAGATGTGACGGCCACCATCGATTCTATTCCACTCATCACAGCTTCGATCATGTCCAAAAAACTTGCCGAAGGGGCCAACGGAATTGTTTTTGATATTAAAACTGGCACCGGTGCTTTCATGCGCTCAACTAAAGAGGCGCGGGCCCTGGGTAAAAGTTTGATTGCAACTTCAAAACGATTTAAAAAGAAAGCAGTGGCACTCATCACCGATATGAATCAGCCATTAGGAAATGCTGTTGGGCACTCCAATGAGATTATCGAATCTATTGAAACCCTAAAAGGGAATGGACCGAAAGATCTTACTGATCTCTCGATTATTCTAGCCGCTCACATGATTCACATTGGTGGAGTAGAAAAAACTTTTGAGAAGTCCCTTAAAAAGGCCCGCCTGATGGTGGATTCAGGTAAAGCTCTGGCAGAGTTCAGAAAACTTCTGGTCTCTCAAGGTGGCGATGATAGAGTGATTGATGATTATAGCCTTCTTCCTCAGGCAACAGAAGTGACTAAAGTTCTCGCCCAAAAAAATGGTCATATAAAAATGTTTCAAAATGATCAAATTGGACTCCTTCTGATTGAACTGGGCGGCGGAAGAAAATCTAAAGCAGATAAGATTGATCATGCTGTGGGATTTTATTTTAAGAAAAAAATTGGTGATCATGTGAAAAAGGGTGATGTGATTTTTGAAATTCATCATCATGCTCATCAAAAAGATATCGCTGATAAAATTAAAAATACATTTTTAAAAGAAGTACTGGTGATGAGCTCACTTAAAGTGAAAACACCAAAACTTATCCTAGAATTATTAAGCTAAGGACGACGATATGGTTATGAGTAAAATTTTAGAGTCATCACAATTTATTCAAGGAAAGTTCAAGGTTAAGCCCAAGGTCGGTATAGTACTGGGCTCAGGCCTAGGCATCTATGTAGACCAAATTCAGAATAAAACTATTATTCCTTACCAGGACATTCCCCATTTTAAAAAAACGGCGGTGGAAGGTCACGAGGGAATTTTAATCCTTGGTGAAGTTCATGGTGTTCCTGTTGTGGCCCTTCAGGGTCGGATGCATGCTTATGAAGGTCACGCCATGGATGACATTGTTCATCCTGTGAGAACTCTCGCCGCTCTGGGAATTGAGATGCTCTTTGTGACCAACGCCTCTGGTGGTATTAATTTAGATTTTCATCCCGGGGATCTGGTTGCTATTGAAGATCATATTAATCTTTCAGGCAGAAACCCTCTTGTGGGTCCCAATATCGCTGAGCTTGGTCCTCGTTTTCCTGATATGGGCACGGCCTATGATCCAGAACTTCGCGACCTTTTAGTCAAGGTTGCTAAAAATCACCATGTAAATTTAAAAACCGGAGTCTACTGCTCGGTTTTGGGTCCTACTTATGAAACTCCAGCAGAAATTCGGATGCTCCGTGCGATAGGTGCTGACTTAGTGGGGATGAGTACTGTTCCGGAAGTTATCGCTGCTGCTCACTTGGGCCTTAAAGTGGCCGGCGTGGCCTGTATCACTAACTACGCAGCAGGGATTAAAAAAGAGAAACTCAGTCACGCAGACGTTAAAAAGGTGGCAGAAAAAGCCATGGTTGGATTTGCGACCATTTTGACTGAAACTATTGGGGAACTTAAAAAGTTGGGAAAAGTTTAGATGACTGAAAAGAACCTAAGAAACCTCGCTCAAGATGCTTCCACCCGATCTCATTCTCCTTACTCCAAGTCGAAAGTTGGATCTGCCGTTCTTATGGACGACGGATCAGTTTTTCAAGGGTGCAATATCGAGAATGCTAGTTTTGGTGGAACAGTCTGTGCTGAAAGGGTTGCGATCTGGAAAGCAGTCTCTGAAGGTCACAAAAAAATAAAAAAAATTTATGTCTACACTGATGCTGGCTGGCCCCCGTGTGGAATGTGCTTACAGGTCATGGCAGAATTCGCTTCGCCTGAGTTAGAAATTGTCATGGGTGATAAAACGGGAAAAGAAAATTCTAAAAAACTAAAAGAACTTCTGACTCACGCTTTCACACCTGACCACTTATAGTCTTAAAAATTTATCAAAAGGAAGGATCGAATGATCCTTTTATTAAATGAAAGAAAAAAGCTTCAACAGTTCTGCTGAACTACTAAACTCTCTCAAATTTTGTGTCATCGATCTAGAAACGACCGGTGGAAATCCCGAGACTGAAAAAATTATCGAAATCGGGATGGTCATTATTGAGAATAGAAAAATTTCGGAAGAAAGAAACTGGTTAATTAACCCTCAAAAAGACATTCCGGACTTTGTTCAAAAGCTCACCGGCATCCGGAAAGCAGACGTAGAGTTCGCTCCCAAAATAGAAGAAGTCATTGATGAAATTATTCAGTTCATCGGGGACTCCATTCTTGTTGCCCATAATACTTCGTTTGATATTCCCTTTTTAAACGGGGTTCTAAAAAAACTTCAGCGTCCTTCAGTTGATAATAAAGTCATCTGTACCAACATCATGACCAAATATCTGATCCCCGATATTATGAGTTCCAACCTTCAGTACATGTCTCAGATATTCAACATTTCACACTCCCAGGCCCATAGGGCCATTGAGGATGCGCGGGCAACAGGACTGCTTCTGCTTAAGTATCTTGAAATGTTTGAAGAGAAAAAAATCCGTAAAGTAAATCAGCTCTACTATCCAAGAAATAAATTTGAACTTGACCGGGCCATTATAGAAAATGAACAAGGTCTCGAAGAAGTCTTCAAGGTTATGGCAGGTGTACATACGCCGGCGATTCTTTCAGTTAAGGGCGACAACGGCGTCATTTTGACCATATTGCCTTTAAAAGATCCTTCTCAGGAAGTAGAGGGGATGAGAACCTTCCTTGCGGAATTTCGCTGGAGTCAGATTCACATACGACTTTGCGGCCCTTTTATTGAAGGTCTCTTTTTCATGAATTCAAATTTTGTGAAGATTCCAGAAACCTATCGTAAAAAAACCATCGAGTATTTAAAGAAGAGGCACCCTCTTCCAGCTGCTCCACATTTAATCGATGAGCATGACTTTGTGATTACTCCGCATTTAATCAGTGGCCAGTATATAGTGTACTCATTTTTAAATTTCTCACCTTATTCGCAACTAGTTTTTAAGTTTCCTTCTCATAAAAAGAAACTCNNTCCACCAGTTCCTTTCGGGACAGGTCACACGGTTTGAGATGCAACAGAAAGGTAAGAAAAAGATTTATCTCCAAAATGACATCAAAGATATATTCCTAAGCCTGTTCCAGGACTCCTTAGTGAGTGAACCCGGTCTTTACATCACTCTTAAAAACGCTGATATTAAAGATGACCGTAAGACATACCTGGACAGAATTGAGAAGCTGGCCCTGGAGCACGCGGATCCTTATCATTTCCCAACAACTCA
>DLGL01000030.1 GCA_002482685.1 Bacteriovoracaceae bacterium UBA7695
AATTACCCTCTTTGCTTTTTTTGTCACGGCATTTCTGACTGCTCAAGGTTATAACGTCTCTGACTCTCAGCTATCTGAAGAACAACTCATCTTGCAGCAACTTTGCGAGAGAAAAATAAACGAACTTCATCTTGACCCTCCAAAATTTCAAAACCTCTCAGTCGGTGGAATCAAAGAAACAAAAGCTTTTGAAGAGAGCGAGCTTTCAAACTTTGAATACACCCTCGAAATTAAAAAGCTCACTATCCCGGACTTCGCTCAGCTCTTCGGACAAAAAGACGGCGTAAGCGCCGAAGGAAAAGAGTCTTACGAAGGTGATTATTTAAATGAGGCCAATAGCTCTCAGAGAAATTCAAGTGTAGAAAAAATGGTCTTTGAAGAACTTAAAAAAAATATTGAAAGGATTGTGTGGCAAGCGCGTGTGACAGTAACTAATAAAGAAACTAAATACACTTATTCGCTGGCCACATGGCTCACAAATTATAATGAACAAATCCAGCTCAATGTCGGATTCTAATCCGGGCCTCTCCCAGAGAGGCTTCACCCTTATCGAGATCCTCATTGCCATAACCATCCTGGCCTTCATGACTATGGGTGTGGTTTCCATTACTCAAAATGCTGCTGATACAATGGACCGGACAACAACTTTAAATAAAAATAATCTTCAAATTGAGACGGCCTTAAGTCGATTCGAATGGGATTTCTCTCAGATATACTCCCCTCTCTACTTTTCAGCTCCCTTAAATCTGGGTTCTGTTGACCAGACGGCCAACGGAAATGACCTGAATGGTGATGGGGTCGACGATAAAACCGGGCAGCCCATTCAACAAACTCCGCTGACTCCTCAGATACAAGAATACTATCAGCGTCTGATTCAGCGTTTCGAATCCAATGAGCACTTTAAGGCCATTTCAAAAGAAGGTCTGCCAATTCCGCGCTTCTACTCTCCTGATAAAAATACCTTTGAGTTCTTCACTTCATCCAACAGAAGAAAAATGCAGAACACACGTCAGTCCCATTTTGCTTGGGTAAGGTACAGTTTAGGCGAGGCCATAAGTCGTCCAGATGAGGAAAAAAATCCGGCCATCCCGCAAAGTCTAAAGACCCTCATGCGTTACTATTCAGCAGATGATCCTTATAGCGATAAAAGGCTCGATCCTGAAAATGTTGAACTCGTAAAAGGCTCAGTCCTTCTGGAAAATGTAGAGGCCCTCGAATTTACTTTCTGGAACCCACAAAGTCGTAAATGGGAAACAAGTCTCACGACCATCCAGGACGGCGAGAGCCTCTTGAGAGGTGTAAAATTATCTGTCACCTGGTATGACTCCACTGGCTTTAAAAGAACAGTTTCCCGGATATACAGAAATCACTGGCCTATGATTGTTCCCATAGACACAACTGCCCCCAATCAGCCTAACACCAATGGCAACACTCAGAGTGGAAATCCTCCACTTGGTGAAGATCCGGATGAAACATGAGGAAAGATCTTAAATTTATTTTAAATAACCAAAGTGGTGTGGCCCTCATGATGATCATGACGGCCATTATTCTACTTATGGCCATCTACGGAGAATTTACTTTTGAGAGTAAAATCTCCCGCATTAAGGCCACTAATGTTATGGACCGCTCCCAAGCAAAACTTCTGGCAGAGTCAGGTCTCCAGATGGCGATGGCACGTCTTCGCCTTTATAAAGAAGCTTTCAACAAACTTGAAAGTAATGCCACCGCCAAGGCTCAGGTGCCTCCGCAGCTTCTGAATCAGCTATGGGAAGTTCCTTTCATGTTTCCTATTCCTATCGCTGATGGGGCCGGGGCCGATGTTAAAGAAACGGTAAAAAAATTTACCGAAGACTCTCTCCTTGATGGGAGTATGAGAGTAACAATCACCAACATCTCCAACCGTATGAACCTCAACATGCTCCGCTTTGATACCGCTCAAAGATCAGCTGCGACTCAGAATTCTGAGTCCACTGAAAATGACCCCAATGACGGAATTATCGATACAGATCCCAACTCAATTACCACCAATGTTTCAATTGACCAGTCACTGTATTTTCTCCTTAAGCGCCTGGTGGATGAGAAAAAAGAAAAAGACCCATTATTTGAGGACCGCTACGCCAATATCAATTACCAGGAACTTGTCACAAATCTAAAGTATTTCGTCTCAGACTATCAAAGCTTAATGTCTGATCCTCTTGCAGGCGAGGCAGAATCAAAATTTCAGCGCCTGCCTATGACTCCAAAATATGGCCCTATGTCATCGGCCAGCGAACTTTTTGCGATCCCCGGCTGGGATGATGAGCTCATTGAGCTTATTCAAAATGAGTTTAGTGTTTATCCATCGGTTAAAATTGACTTAAATAAACTGACGGCCAACATGCTAAGGATTCTGATCCCCAACATTAGTGATGAAAATATTGCGGATTTTTTCACCTACCGAGATGACCCTGAACAGCCTAAGTTTTTTAACTCAATCGATGACTTTAAAAAATGGGCGGTGGAAATCGGTAGAGTTGTATCAGAGGCAGATTTCACGGCCAGAATGGACAAATTTAAAGAGGCCAAGATTACTTTTGGTTCCAATCCAAACTTATTTAAAGTAATTTGTGAAGGCATGTACAACCGCTCTACCTATACACTGGTCTCGTATGTTTTTATGCCCACCCAGGAAGCTGCCCCTACAGACCCTAACGCTATTAAGCCACCGAGAAAAGAAAATGAGAGTGAAGAAGATTATCAAAAAAGAATTAATCCTAATTCCGCTCAAACCGCTCAGTTACTCGAGCCACGAATCATCGAGATGCAAATCAATTAGAATATTTGACTGGGCTTATTCTTAAAACATCAGTTAAAATAACATTATGCATGTTTTAGCCATTGATGTTGGATCCTACAGTGTAAAATACATCTCTTCTTTCGTTGAAAAACGAAGAGTCAATCACGTTGAAATGAGTGAAATCATTGTACGTGATTTTATGAGTGATCATCCTGAGATTTCAGAACTTGAAGCACAGTCTCTTATCATCCAACAGATCATGGACTCAACTGCTCGTGCCGATAGCAGAGTCATTTTTCAGGTCCAGAATGAACTCATGACAACCCGTTTTCTTACTCTGCCTGTGAAGAGTAAAAAGAAAGCGGAACTTATGCTCCCCTTCCAACTGGAAGAAGATATTCCTTTTGCCTTAAGTGAAATTCATTACGGCTACCGGATGGAGATAGCAAAAACTCAGCATTTTGCCCTGGTGGGGCTTCTTCGCGAAACGCTTTTTGAAAATTATTATAATGCACTCAAAGAAAAAAATGCACTTCCGAATATCCTGACAACTGAGGCCAGTGCAGTTGAAAACTATTTTAACCAAAACGCAATTGCCGGACCTTTTTGTGTTTTAGATATTGGTCACAAAACAACCAAGGCCTATTTCTTTTATAACTCCCGACTAATTGTCACTCACGTGGGCTACATTGGTGGACGCGATATAAATGAAATGATTGCCCAAACCTACAAGATCGATCCGGAAGAAGCTATATTCTATAAGCACCAAAATGCCTTTTTACTGACGAGCTCTCAGTATGATGAGGTTGAGCAGGCCCAAAAAGATTTTGCGCACGCCATGGATAAGACTCTCTCACCTTTGATTTCGGATTTTTCCCGTTGGAAGATTGGATTTAAGGTCAATTACGGACTATCTCTTCAGCACGTTTTTATTACAGGTGGGACGTCCAATATCAAAAATATTGCGAATTACCTAACTGAGAAATGGGACACAAAAGTTGTTCTCCTGGAGTCATTTGACAAAGTTGAAGGCGAAAAAGTTGATTTAAACCCGAAAAATAAATCAAAGTACGCTCTGGTAAATATGATGGCTTCAGGAATGAAGCGCAAAAATCGGTTTATTAATCTTCTCTCCGGAAAGTTTGCCCAGGCCTCTGCAGCTGAAATTCCTCTTCACTCCTTTGCCTTCCTGGGTGTACGAGTGGCGGCGATCTCGGCCGTATTACTTATCTCGTTAATCGCTGAGAGATTCTTTATTGAACGCGATATCAAGTTTGTAAATCTCAAGCTCACTGCAATCATGAAAAATGAAGTTTTAGCGATCAATGGACGGGTCCGCCGATCGATTGCCATCAATCCTAAACCCGTTCTGGATACACTTGTTAAACGACAGCGTGGGATCCGTCAGGAAATCTCAACCATTCAATCGGCAGTTGAAATTAAGGCCCTCTCCCCCCTTGTTTCTATCAGTCAGCTGGCATCATCGAGTCCTGCCACACTTGTTGAATTTAAAACTTCAGACATTGGCGAAGTGACGGCCATCTTTACCGCTGAAACTGCGGCTGACCTCAACAACCTTAAGGCGCAACTGGAACGTTCGGCCCTGACTGATGTCGCGGTTGAAGTTGACCAGACCAAGCTACGCCTCACTTTGACTGCAGCAGGTAACTAATGGACGATACAAAATCATTACCTTTTTTTCAGAGAATGGATCAGGCGATTTTTGCGCGGATCGATAAGTTTAAACAAACTCCTAACTACAATCCCCTTCAGGATTTTTATAACGGCCTGGAAGAAGAGCAGCAGAAATTATTTAAAGGAATTGTCATCCTCAGTATCTTCCTCCTTCCATTGGCAGGTGTAGGTATGTTTTGGTTGCAGAATAATTCTCTTAAAGATGATCTTTCGCTCAGAATAGATATTGCATCTAAGGCCAATGAAATTATCGGACAAAGCCAGGGGCTAGAGGAAATATCACCTCAAGTCTTTTCAGACCGTCCTATCGATTCTGATTCAATGATGAGCTCACGAATCTCTGAGCTACTTTCTCCAATGTCCATAGACCTCTCGAAGATTCAAGTTTCAGGTTTTGAATCAAGCTCTATATCTGCTACAGCATTAAAAGCAGAAGCAAATTTTGCTTTTAGTAACCTGACAACCGATGAACTTATGAATATTTTCACATCAATGATCTCTCGTGAAAAATTTCGGATCTCGTCAGTGGAAATTAAACGCAATCCTGATACAAACATGCTTCAAGGTCAGTTTCATGGGATCCATTACAGTGTTATCTCTGCAGAATCCGAAGGTAACGAATAATGGCTACAACGACAGAAATCCAGTCACTGAATGAAATTCAGTACAAAAGTAAAATCAAGATTATTTTTTTGATCATGCTGGTTGGTTTTCTGTTCACCGTTTCATTTCTCAATTTTTTTCCCATCGGCGATAAACTTAAATCAATTATTAAAACCAGCTTCAATGGCCGGGGATGTAAGCCTGACTTTGATGAAATCCGTATGGAGTGGTTGTTACCAAAAATAGTTGTAACAGACTTGAAAATCCCCGCCGCTTGCTTGGACCGGGGGGGAGAAGATCTTAAGTTTTCACATTTAACTATAAACTGGACCCTGATTAATTTTGCACCATTTGGTTTGCCTTTTAGAATTGAAACAGATCTTGCTGGCCAGCCACTAACTGTTTATTTTGTCCAGGGTATAGGCCAGCAGATGGTAAGGATCAAGGATCAAACTCTGAACCTCGCAAACCTCAGAGCTGTTCTTGGTGATAATGTGAAGCTTTCTGGAAAACTTACTGTTGACCTCAATATGGTACGTGCCGGGACAACTATAAAAAGCCTCAGTGTTAAGGCCCAGTCTAAAAATTTACAAATTCCTCCGCAGAATCTCCAGGGATTCACAACCCCTTCGCTTAAACTTAATGAATTTTATCTCGAAGCTATTTCTGAGGCACACCCTAGAATTCAAATTGAAAAACTCATCCTGGGTGATACGGATGCTCCACTTCGGGCAAATTTTAAGGGTAGTATTGATTTGGTTGATGGCAACCCGGCCATGTCTCCACTTGATATGGTTGGCGAAGTTGCTTTCTCAGAATCTTTCCGTCAGTCACTGCCTTTAATCGATATGATGTTTCAGTCCTTTACTCAGAAGGACGGATTCTACCAGATTCGGCTTGGAGGAACACTTGGCTCCCCTAAGCCGATTGGACCTTAGTTTTCGGGCGGCAGATCTCCACACATTTCCTGTTCAACGCTGGCAGCATTTTCAGATGAATCTGCTACGTAACAAACTCCTCCTCCAACGTTGGCCACTGAGCGCCCACTTCCAACTGTTGCCTGGCCAACTGCTTTAAGAACATTTGTATTATCGGCCGGACTTTTTAAAACTAATTTCTTATTAAGTTTCGCTTTTCCAAGCTCAACCAGATCTTCTTTACTTGGCTTACCGATAAAACCATTCACTTTCATATAAAACTGAGACAACTGCTTATCATCCATTTTTGTTTCCTGATGACTCAGAATTGTTTTCATCATTTCTGCTAAAGCATCATGTTTTAAATCATTAGCGATCAGGCAGTCTTCACCCAGAATATTCTGACAAGAGTCAGATACAGACTTCACTGCGACTTTCACCACGTCTCTGATTTCGCTTTCAAGCTTCTGGACCCCACTTTCAAGTTTTTCAACTGACATGTTGGTCCCGCCAGCAACGGTTGAACTGATGAGTTTATTCACTTGGACAGAGAGGCTGAGCTTATTGAGTTCCACAGAATCTTTAGCGGTGATTTTATCACCAAGAGATTTTCTTTGAACTTTACCCATCTCTCCAAAAGCCCATGTAATCGCCGCGTCTTCCATTCCAAACTTAATGGGAGATTCACTCTTACTCAAAATCAAAAGCATTTGTGATGCTTCATCATTAGTCATACGACTGGTCGTTGAAAAGTAGTTAAACTTTCCATTCTTCATTTTATCAATTGTTTGATCTACACCCACACCTGCTTTCTCGAGCCCATGTTCAGCATAGGCCTTTTTAAGGGCTTCTATATTTTTATCCGTCGCAATCAGTTTCTGATTTTTATTGATTGTATCTTCCACCGAACTTGAGACCGAACCTGGAGCAGCGACTTTCTTCATAAAAAGTGCTGTCTTCATGGCCGTTAGATTAAACTGCTTACCAAGTACGTTTTGTTTATCATCTTTAAAGAGCTCGATAATTTTTGCGATAGCTTCTTTTTTACAAAGGGCCTCAGCAGATTCTGTATCCGTATCAGCTTTTTTATTCTTTTTGCACTCAGGATCTTCAGTAATACAAAGAAGCGCTTGTGCCTTTG
>DLGL01000010.1:0-2768 GCA_002482685.1 Bacteriovoracaceae bacterium UBA7695
CGAACCAGTCTACGACGAACGCTCTCAGCCTTATTAACGCTGCTTCTCAGGGGTAAATCCCCTGAGGCGATAGCCTCTTAATTTGAAGATACTGATGTAAAACGAATCCTGCAAAAACACTGTAGTGGGTGTGATGGCTAGAGATTCTTAGGGTAGTGGTTTTTTTAAAAACAACAAGGGTGTACAAGATGTCCCCTAACCGAACATGGAGGTTCACAATGCAAACAAAGGACTAAACAATGGGTTTAAGAATAAATACGAACGTTTCGAGCTTAGCAGCTCAACGTGCTCTAGGTGTTACAAAGAATAACTTGGATAGCAATTTTAGAAAGCTATCTACCGGTGAACGGATAACTCGCGCCGCAGACGATGCCGCAGGCTTGGCCATCAGTGAAAAACTGAAAGGTCACATCCGAGGTCTCAGACAGGCGAAAAGGAACTCAGATGATGGTGTATCTCTTATCCAGACAGCTGAAGGTGGCCTTAACGAAGTATCTAGTATCATCATTCGTCTCAGAGAGCTTGCGGTACAAGCAGCATCTGATACTGTTGGCGACACAGAGAGAGGTTTCTCAGACATTGAATTCCAGAATCTCAAAGATGAGATTCAACGAATCGCAAAAGGTTCAGAATTTAATGGAAGAAAGCTTCTCGATGGCACAGGCGGTTTGGTCGAAATTCAAGTCGGCATCCATAACGATGCAGTTAACGACAGAATTAAATACGACTCTACCGACACTGATGCTTCACTTGAAATGCTTGGGATCAACGGTGAGACCATTGCAAACAAGGAAGGCGCACAGTTATCACTTAATAAGCTTGATGACGCCTTGGTACGGATCAACGGAGTCCGTGCTAATCTCGGGGCACTACAGAATCGTCTACAGTCGACTAGCAACAACCTTGCTATCACTGAAGAGAACTTTAGTGCGGCCAACTCTCGGATTCGCGATGTAGATGTAGCCTCTGAAACAGCGGAACTGGCGAAGAATAACATTCTAACCCAGGCAGGTGTTTCGGTACTCTCTCAAGCGAACCAGTCGACATCCATGGCCCTTAAGCTTATCGGTTAATCACACCCACTCAACCTTGCTCCGAATGGAGCAAGGTTTTTTTATTTTCCTCGAAATTTAATGCTAAAATCTAATTATGAAAAAAACCGTCCTCATACTTGGAGCCTCATCCTTTGTTGGATCTAATCTCGCGATGATCCTTAAAGATGACTTCCGTGTAGTCGGAACTTACCATAAAACACCCATAGATATCCCCGGTGTCACCTGCTATCCCTGTGATGTTTTGAAGAAAGATTATGTTACCAATCTTATTGGACTAATTCGCCCGGACTTTACGATCTACGCAGTAGGGCTCAGCTCTCTGAAGGAGTGCAAACTTCGCCCAAAACAGGCCGATGCACTCAATTCAGCAGGTGCCGTTAATGGTTGCACGGCTTCAGAAAGGTACGGATCAAAATTTATCTATTTATCATCGTCCTATGTACTCGGCGGCGAAAATCAGATTTATAAAGAGGGTGAAACTCCCTTTCCTAATACCGTGTACGGCACGACACAGTCTTCGACTGAATTTTACATACAAAGATCGAGCTTGAATTATCTTATCCTTCGCTCTTGTCCTCTTTATGGAAGATCCTATGGACCAAAACATCCTAATTGGTTTGAAACTGTCCAGGCTTCGTTTGCTCAGGGATTGGCAGTGAACGCTGATGATGCTGTGACAACCGGATTTCTGGATGTAGTCATCCTGGCCCGGGTAGTGAAAGCTTTTTTAGATTCCACTGTAACAAATCGACTGTTCCATGTTTCATCCCGAGATTACATGACCCGGTATGAATTTGCCCGACTGATGGCCAGGACTTTCAAAAAAGATGAAAATTTCATTCAACGTGCAACTATCAATTTTCCAACGGAGACTAACTCACGGATGGGTAACAAAGCGTCTTCTGGTCTTTATTTTTTTAAAACAGATACTTTCAATGTAGAGGAATTTTTAGGCGTACAAATGCCTTCAATTGAAGAATCTCTTCAACTCACTCATAAACGTCTTTCTAGTTTTGTATTATCTTGATGAATTTTTAATAAACTCTGTGAGGTAGTATTTTACCAGAGGTTCAACTTCAACCGGCTCACCCTGAAATCTCCAGCTGATCGTATTAAACGGACCCACGTGAGCTTTAATTTCATGAATGGCATGAACAGATTGATTTTCATTGGCCAATCGAGCAGCGAAAAGTCCACCGTTGTTAGATAGAAACCCTACGCTGATAACATCCGGAGATCTGCGGGCCACAATCAATTTCAATGAGTTTCTGAATAACATGAAGTCGTTGATTGTATTTGAGATACGAAATACTTTGATCGCGCGGTTGCCGTCGCGGTTACTGCGGTACTGATTAAATAGAGAAACATAGAATTCAAAACGATCTTTCAATTTATTCACAAATTGCAGCGACGATTCTTCTAAGAGCGCCTGTGTGTTCAGGTGATCGTTAAAACGAATAATCCCAGACTCTTCCATGTTCACTTCTTCAAGTGCCAGAGATTCAATCCAAGAAACATTTTGATAATCATTTACGTTAATGAATTCCATATTTTAATTGTTTGGTTTTGGGCTTACTACGTCAAGAGTTTATTGCAGGGGTAAGTGCCCCTATAGGAAGGAAGAAAAAAAGAGGTCCGAGGAAGACTTAAACGGTTTCGCGCCCCTAGAAAACTAGGTGGGCGCAATTAGTAATCACTTTAGGCTTCTCACAT
>DLGL01000010.1:2781-14734 GCA_002482685.1 Bacteriovoracaceae bacterium UBA7695
CTAAGACAGGCAAGCTTGCACACCGTGACCAGGGACCGCTCCCGAAAAAAAAATCGTAGGGGCGAAACATTATGACTTCGACCCGGACCCATATCAATCATATCGCATTTCACTTACGACAGTTATAGGCAATTTCAACAAAAGTTGGCAGTCCAGTCTTTGTTTAGGTCAACAAAATTGATGGCTTAGAAAGGCAAGCAAAAAAATACAATACTTGAGTTGCATAGTGTTATAATTTATAAAAGAGCAGTTAAAGTCACCTAAAGTTTTTTGAGGCTTCAGCCGATAAGACATAGGTGACCTTTAAGGGGGGATTTTTTATGAAGCAAAAGCTAATTGCTTACTTCAATGATGAGAGCGGGCAGACTTCTACAGAGTACATTCTACTTGTAGCAGTAGCAGCAGCGATCGTTATTAAGTTCAAAGGACAAATCGAGGAGAAACTCCTTGGTGATAACGGACTACTTGGAAAAGTAATGTCAGGTACAACTTCGAGAATCGAAAGCGATCTATTGAAATAACAGACAGGTCTTTCGGGACTTGTCTGCCTATCAGATCGTGTTAACATCGAAGGATGCTATCCAAGCGCGGTCAAGCGACTGTTGAGTACATATTTATCCTCGCCTTTATTCTTCTTCTTGGGTTCAAGATTACGAACCTATTCACCGGTTTTTTTAGAGACTCGATGGGTGGCGTAGGCCATATCCTTTCCAGCAATGTAACAGTAGGCGTATGCCCCGAAGTCGATGGCGTAGGTAACTGCTTTTTTGCCGGATACGTTAATGGGTATGAAGGCCAATGATGAATTGGATTTATTTCCTCATTCTTTCTCAACTCCTGATCGTTTCGTGGATAGATATTAAAATTAAAAAAATTTCTAATCTGTGGTTCGGTTTAAATCTTATTCTTGGGATTGGTTTTCATATCGGCTACCCGGACCTATATCCCACTGAGTGGACTGCCTTGATTTTTCCCATCGCTTGGCTAGTCGTTGGCTTTATCCTGTTTGTATTAGGTATTATGGGTGCAGGGGATAGCAAGTATCTGGCTTCGCTTTTTTTAATTATTCCTATTGAGCAGCACGCCGTCATGCTGGAGAAAATTATCTATTCGACGGTAGTTGTAGGGCTTGTCATGCTCTCGATAAAGATCATCAGGGACTTTCAAAAAATTAAAGCTTATGCTTTTAGTAGTTACTGGTCCGGCCTGAAAGAGAGTCTACGGTCCCGCTTTAGTTATGCGCCGGTGATACTGCTGGCCTGGATTTTTTTGGGAGTTGAATTATGGACTTAAAAAGTCAACGAGGTCAGACCGTGGTGGAATACATCCTTCTGCTTTCAGTTGCCATGTCTTTAGTTGTAACTTTCTATAGAAGTGCTACTTTCCAGAAGCTTTTTGGGGATCAGGGTGAAGTTGGGAAGCTGTATAAACTCGAAGCTGAGTGGGGCTATCGACACGCTCATCCTAATCGTCGCAAGATGGAACCAAATGAGCCAAAAACTTCGGCCCTCTACCATGCATCTTATTTTAATACTGAAGAAGGGAAAACTCATTTTTTCGGACCAAATGATTCATATAAATGAAAAATAATCAGAACGGTCAATCGACCATAGAATTTATTTTTAGCTTCGTATTTGCAGTGAGCTTGATCCTGATGGTTTTTAATACTTCGTTAAACTATGTTTCAGGGTATGTTGTTCATTACGCGACTTTTATGTCGAGCCGCTACTTTCTCACTCAAGATTCAGCTCAGAACACCTTTAATGCTGGAAGCCGAGGTGAGGCCATCCAGGGTGCTAAAAAAGTATTCAAGGACTTCAATCTAAGTGTTTTTGGTATCAATTCCGAGCTTCAGGTTAACGATGGTGAGGAAAGTGTCGGTGCAGGTGAGTACCTAATGATTGGAACTTATGCTCAATTCGAAAGAAGAATTGATATGGTCGGACAAATTACCGGGAAAGCAAATCTTCAGTTAATATCTGAGTCTTTTCTTGGTCGAGAACCTACCCGGGGAGTTTGTGCAAGTAGAGTATGTCAGGCGATTACTGATGGACCTGAATGCAATCCAGACTCTATGGACATAACACTTTTTGATGATGGGTGCTAAATGAAAATCAATCAAAAAGGTCAGGCCCTCATTGAGCTCATCATATTTTTACCTCTGATGTTCATGTTCTATTCTATGATTTCTGGTTTTGCCAATGCCATCAATGGTTCAATAAATCAGCAAAAAATCACTCGTTCTTATTTTTATTATAAGGTTCAACATAACTCTATGATCCCAAAGCCAGACGGTCCAAATGGCGGAGAAACCTACAAGAGATGGAAAATTTTTGGGATGTACTTCACTGGATGGAAAGATCATTTCGAAGGGGCTGGAGGTGACGGTGAAACTGGTCAAAGACCAGTAGCACCTTGCTACAAACTGAGTATTCCACTTTCTGCCAGCGGTGATGATAAGTGCGAAGAGAAATACACACGCCCAACAACTCAGCACATTCGGGTTCAGACCGTCTATGGAGTCTGTGGAGCGACATTTAATACTGTCGATGGCGGTGGCCAATTACTAGACTTTTCTACTTTGGATTGGAATATTCTAATCGGGCGAGAGGGATGTGTTCTCAGCAACTAGGTAAAGAAGTCCTTTTTTACTCTCAGCATTCAAAATTCTGTTATTATTAAGTCATCGAAACTCCATTCAAAGTTTAGGAAGAACTATGAATACTAAAGCCTTTACGACTTCACTAATTCTTGCGGCATTAGCTGTGATGATGGTGCTTTCTTACATATCAAGTAGAGAGACAGAACTTATTAGTGAGTATGGTGATTCAACACCTGTAGTTATCGCCAAAGAAGATATTAAAGAACTTGAAGTTATTGATGACCGAAAAGTTCAACTCAAAAATATTCCAAAATCTTTCCAGATGCCTGGTCACTTCAAAAGTGTTGAAGAACTTTATAATACTATTGCAGCTGTACCTATTAAGGCCGGAGAGCAGATTACGGCCCCACGTGTGACTTACCCTGGTGCTCAATCGGGTCTTTCGCGCCAGATCTCTATTGGTAAACGGGCATTGTCAATTCAGGTCACTGAAGGTCAGTCAGTTAGTCGACTCTTGAAACCAGGGGATCGGGTAGATGTTCTTGCACTCGTAGATTACGCTGCAGGAAAAAAAGAGAAACTGAAAGTTAAAACTGTTCTCCAGGATATATTAATTCTATCGACTGGTCTTTACGTCACGAACTCAATTCCACTTGTTAACCTTAAAAGTGAAAATGACAGCCGACAGATGAAACTAAATAACTATACAAACTACAATACAATCACTCTTGAACTAACTCCATTTGAAGTGCAGAACATGGTGTTTATGATGTCTGCTGGTAACGGTATTTATTTATCTTTAAGAAATAACGACGATAAAAATATTGAACGTATTAAAGCGACTCGCCTATTTGATGTTCTTGGTGAGGATGCCGCTGAAGCAAAAACATATTTTGCTGAGCAAGCCGCTCAATCAAATAGAAAGGGGCCGGCCGGTGGTCGTTAGACTCATATCTTTTTTTCTTTTTGTCTTTCTCCTCGCGGACTTGAGTTTTGCTCAGGATCCCGCAGCTTCGACCTCTTCTCCTGCCATTGTTGAAAAAGAATTAGAAGTTGCAATGGGTATTGATGTGATTGAGAAATTAGACTTTGATTTTAGCCCAAAGGTGTTTATTGGAAGTGAGCAGCTTTTAAAACTTGTTGTTGTTCCTACAAAAAGAGAAATGATTTTCAAAGGTCAGAAACCTGGTAGGACGACAGTTCTTATTAGGGATACTCTTGGAGATGTTCGTCTAAGATATACAGTAGTTATTACAGCCACTGGTAAATCTAATACGGTTGCTGAATTAAGAGACCTAATCGGTGATGTTGAAGGTCTTGAGATTGGAATTAGAGGTGGAAAAGTTTATGTCGGCGGAGAGATTGTTGTACCCGATGAGATTGGAAGAATTAGTAAGGTTCTCGCCAGCTACCCTGATGTCCTCTCTATTATAGAACTCAGCCCACAAACTCAAAGAAAGATCGCTCGATTTATGAGTGATGAACTTGCCCGCAATAATCTTAAAGACGTAAGTGTGAGGATAGTTAACAAAACCTACTGGCTTGAAGGAGTTGTGAGTTCTGAAGGAAAAAAGAAGCTTGCAATGAGTATTGCTACCGCTTATCTTCCACCGCGACTTTCCACTCTCTCTGCCAACAGCGGACGCCTTGAGTCCGCACAGCAACCTGAAATTATCGATTTTATTGCGGTAAATGAAAAGAAAGAACCTCAGCCAGCACCAAAAATGGTTAAAGTGACAGCTCAGTTTGTTGAGCTGGGTAAAAACTACGGTAAAGTCTTCGCGTTCAAATGGGCACCATTAATGGGTGAAGATGCAAGTCAGATCCAATTTGGTCAAACCGCATCGGGGAACGTCTCGTCTACTTCATCGGGCACTTTAAGTGCAACGATTTCGAATCTTTTTCCTAAGCTTAATGCCGCTAAAAGTGCGGGTTATGCCCGGGTTATTCAGTCCGGGATGGTGATCACTCGGGATACAAAATCTGCAACAATTACGAAAAATACAAGTACACCTTTTGCTGTTGGTTCTGGAGAGTTTACAAAAGCTTCTCAGGCGAATGTGGGTTTAAATATGACAGTTGAACCTAAAATTCTGGAGCAGGAAAAAATTGAACTTGCCTTGAATTTTAGCGTAAATTTACAAGTTGGTAATGATGCTCAAATCACGACCTCTAATTCAATTAATACAAATCTGGTTGTTAAATCAAAAGAGTCTGCTGCCATCGGTGGAGTGGTACAGAATCAATCATCTACAGAATATGATAAAACAGACCCTGCGCCGGCCACTGCAACAGCTGGAGCGACTGCGGCTACACCTCTGTTTCGTTTATTAAGATCAAAAAACTATTCAACAACAAAAAGTCAGTATGTGATGTTTGTAACTCCAGAAATTATTGAATCGGCTTCTGTCGGTACAGAAGAAATTCGTAAAAAATTCAGGAGAAGAGAGTAATATGGCCGGGAACATAATAACCATTATTGGTGGTAAGGGCGGAGTAGGAAAATCTCAAGTCGCCGCGAATTTAGCTTTTGCTTATGCAGCTGAACTGAGGGCCAAAACCCTTTTGATGGATTTTGACCAAAAAGCCTGCGGTGATCAGAACATTATAACAGGACTAAAATCTAAGAAGAACCTCAAAGAGCTCGCTGAATTCTCAGGGGCCATTGATCCAAGATCTATTCAATTATTTACGACGGATCATAAAGCTGGTGTTTCTTTTATTGGTATCCCAACAGAGCCACTTGCCGCTAATCAGATAAACGAAGAAGGCCTTGGCAAGGCCCTGAAGGCGATGACAAATATTTACCCCGTTGTCATAATTGACGGTGGAAGTGAGTTGACTCCGCTTACTCTTAAAGCGCTTGAATTCTCAACCCTCATTTTTCTTGTTGCATCACCGGATCTGCTTGCCGTTAATCAATGTAAACGAATGTATACAGACCTTGTGACCATGCTTTTTCCAAAAGACATGATTCAGATTCTGGTGAATCAAGCTGTTAATGGTCACCCAGTCAGCACTGATGTGATTGGAAAACAAATTGGAAAGCCTGTCTTTCATGCGATTCCTCGAGACGATGCGAATTGTATTGCTGCTTTATCACGTTCAATTCCCGTAATGGTTGGAGGGAAAGGTCCTTTCTCGGCGGGGGTAACTGATTGTGTTCGAAAACTGATCCAGAAAAATGTTTTAAAAACGCTGGAGAAGATAGCTAAGCCGCAAGAGCTTGGCCAGGCGGCAGGAGCCGCTGGTAAAGAGGGGCCTTCAGACGATAAGAAGCGGGATATGTGGACCGATCTGAAAAGTCGGATCCATAAAGCGCTGGTCGAAGAGATGGATCTTAAGAAGCAGGACGACAACGATCCAAAAGCAAAAATTATTCTTAGAGAGCAAACTAAAAAAATGGTGGTTGAACTTCTTGGTAAGGAAGAAACCAAAAATATTCTCGCGACCCGCGAAGACATGAACAAAATTGTCAAAGAGATTCTAGATGAGGCCCTTGGCCTTGGGCCCTTAGAGGATATGCTGGCGGATAAATCTATTTCTGAAATCATGGTTGTAGGTCCTAAAAAGATTTACTATGAACAGAAAGGTAAGGTCCGCAAGTCCGAAGTAACATTTACTAATGATCGTCAGGTCATGAATGTTATTGAACGTATTGTAGCCCCGATTGGCCGGCGTATTGATGAAAAAACTCCTTATGTGGATGCACGACTTGCGGACGGATCCCGTGTGCATGCTATTATCCCACCCTGTGCTATTGATGGGTGTGTTATTACTATCCGAAAATTTCCTGATAAACGACTTGATTACAAAGACCTTGTTAAATTTGGTTCAATGACGGAAGGCATGGCCGACTTTCTAAGAATTTCAGTTGAGGCCCACAGAAATATGGTTGTCTCTGGTGGTACCGGTTCAGGTAAAACAACTCTGATTAATATGCTGGGTGGATTTATTCAGTCTAATGAGAGGATTATTACTTGCGAGGATTCGGCCGAATTAAATTTTCCACAAGATCACGTCGTCAGACTTGAGACCCGGCCTCCTTCACTTGAGGGGGACGGAGAAATTGATATCCGTTGTCTGGTTAAGCAAACTCTTCGAATGCGTCCTGATAGAATTGTGGTCGGTGAGTGTCGTGGTGGCGAGACTCTAGATATGTTACAAGCAATGAACACAGGACATGATGGGTCTATGACCACTGTTCACTCAAATACGCCAAGAGATGCTATTAGCCGGCTTGAAACTTTAGTTCAATATGCGGGAGCCGGTCTTCCTCAGAAAGCGATTAAAGAAATGATTGCTTGTGCAGTTCACATGATTGTCCAACAATCCCGACTTGATGATGGGTCTCGTAAGGTTCTCTACATTACAGAGATTGGTGGCATGCAGGGAGAGGTTGTTACCCTTCAGGATATTTTTGTTTTTAAACAAGAAGGCATGGGTAAAGACGGAAAAATTATTGGAAAATTTATGGCCTCTGGATTTATTCCTAAATTTATCGAAAAACTTGAACAAAAGGGTTACAAAGTTCCGAGAGGACTTTTTAACAACGCTTAGAAATGTTTAACAAGTTGCTCTTCATTATTTTCACTTTCGTAAGTACTTCAGTGCTTGCTCAGGATGTAAAGCCTAAGCGTCAGGTCGACTTCATGCTGGATGTTTTGGGTAAAGAAGGGGTCCTTGCAGTTATCGGTCTTGGATTCTTTGCCTTTTGTTACGTTAACTCCATTAAAATTTTTGCGTGGATTGATGAACAAACATCGGGAACAAGAGAATACATTCTCAAAAAATTTGAAATTTTGTTTATTGAAGTTGATCCACAAAAGGTCACATGGGGTCTTCTTCTTATTTCCTTTGGTTCAGGCATTTTTGTTTTTTGTGTTCTGGCCCTCATCGGGAAAATGACTCTTGGTATAGTGGCAGGCATTGCGGCGACCATCTTTGGATGGAAAATCCCAAAACCGTTAGTTAATTTTTTTGAAGAAAAACGAAAAAAGAAATACTCATTGCAAATGGTTGATGCCTTGAATCTCCTCGCTAATGGAATCCGCGCAGGGCTAACCATGCCACAGGCAATCGGAATGGTTGTCGATGAGTTACCTGCCCCTGTAAGCCAGGAGTTCAATTTAGTACTCCAGCAAGCGAAAATTGGTGTGCCATTAGATGAAGCCCTGGAAAATCTCAAGAAGCGACTCTATACAGAAGATAATGAAATGTTCGTTACGAGTGTCAATATTTTACGCGAAACCGGCGGTAATCTTGCCGAAGTTTTTGACACTATTACATTGGTGATCAGGGAACGCGTCAGACTCCAGCTTAAAATAGACACTTTTGTGGCCTCAGGAAAAATTCAGGCCTACATCATTGGTTGTATGCCTTTTGCTATGATCGCAATGTTTGGAAGTGGTGATCCAACCTATTTTCCTCTGCTATTCGGGACAGTCCTTGGAATCATTGCACTTCTGGTAATTTGCGGGATGGTGGCCCTCGGTATGTGGGTCATTTTAAAGATAATTGATATTAAAGTTTAAGCGATTTTGGACCGATATATTACAAGATCAAACTATCTGGTAAGAAGGTGGACTATGCAAATTTTGAAACTAATTTCTCTAGCTCTTATAACTCTTTTGATGAGCTCGTTTGCTCTGGCAGGGGTGAATTTAAAGAACGGAAACTTTTATATCTCATACACGGATATCGTGGTTCCTGGCGGCGGTAAAAAATTAGAAATTACCCGGACCTACAATTCAAAAGCAACCGAAGTCGGTTGGTTTGGATTTGGTTGGGGGAGTGAGTTTGAAACAAGACTCGAAGTTTCTGCTGACGGTTCTGTAATCATTCATGAGCATGGAACAGGGGCGAAATCGCGATTTATTCCTAAAACTGCAATAGATCCAATCGCAGCGTCTACAAAAATTGTAAATGAAATGAAAAAGAAAACAGCACTATCGGAGCAGGCGACAAATGATCTGATTAAGAAGCTTGCTGCAAATGCTGAACTTAGACATACCTATGCAATGAATTTTGGAATCCATTCAACCGTAGCTCCAGGTACAGTTCTTTATTCTCATGACCTTGGTCCACAGACCTTGCATGTTACTAAAGAAGGTTACCGTCGTGATAATTCTGACGGTCGTCAGGATTATTTTGATGGCGAAGGTAAAATGGTAAAAATCTCTGATAAATCAGGATATTTTGTTGGTTTTACCTATAAGAACGGTCAACTTGAGTCTCTTAAGGATTCACAAGCAAAACAAATTTACTTTTCATGGTACCCGGATGGTCTTGTAAAAGAAATTTGGTCTGCTGGTGATAAAAAAGCAACTTTTAAATATCAGGATTCAGATCTTGTTTCATCCACTGACGTTGGTGATAATGCTTATGCCTACAAGTTTGATAAATCTCACAACCTTACAGAAATTAGCTACTCGGATAAAACAAAACTAGCGATTTCTTATGATCCACAAACATTTTTCGTTTCTCAAATTGCTGACAGAAATGGCGAAGTAACTAAGTATCAATATGGGGCAAATCCTAAAAATGCTGAAAATCATTATTGGACTATAGTAACTAAGCCTGGATTTGATGGTAAACCAGTTGCAAACAGATACGAATATGAAATCAAAGCAAAACCAGATGGAGCTCAGTACACTTATCGCATTCTTACTGAGATCAATGGAATTAAGACTGAAACAATTTATAATGATAAGTCTCTTCCAAGTAAAATAGCTCGTGGAAGCAATGTGACGAATTTTGAGTATAACAATAATGGCCTATTGATCAAAAAATCATCGACTAAAGGCGACTTCGTTAATATCGAGTATGATGATGCAATTAACAAAATTAAAAAAGTTGTTAATAACGAGGGGACAACAAACTTTGAGTATGATGCCAAAGGCAACCTTGTTAAAGCATCAAATAATGCTGGTAAAGTTGTGTTCCTCATTTACGACGTAAAAGGAAAAATTTCAAAAATGGTTGACCAAGAGTCTGCGACTGAAAAGCGTGTACTCTCATTTAAATACAATGCGCTTGGAAAACCTGTTGAAATCGAAATGGAAAAGATTGGCAAAATTAACGTAGCTTACGATAACTACGGTGAAATTAAAAAGGTTGAATCTAGTGCCGGTCATAAGATGGCACTACAAGTAACCCAGGCTTTCCAAAATTTACTCACAATTGTTAAGCCTGCTGGTGTGAACTTAAATATCTAATAGGAGAATGTATGAAAATATTAACTATAAGCCTTATGATGACTTTTATGAGCTTTTCAGCGTTTGCCGTTAAGAATGGTCACTCTGGGGAAGTTGCAAATACCGCAGGAGCCTCTAGTGAAGCATGTTGCTTAACTTGTCCTGAAGCCAAAATTTCAGCTAACTGTCTGGCGCAGCGTATTTCTTCAAAAGGTAACCTTGGGCAGTCTCGTACTAGTAATCCTAAGAAAGCAAAAAGTGTAAATGCTCAGTAATGATTAAGCTGATAGTTTTTTAAAGCCCTTTCTCGGAAGGGCTTTTTTTTGTCTAATTTTTAGACACTTTTATCCGACCCGACTAAAGTTTCCACACCCCCTCTGATGTAATCAATAACTTAGGTTCCTCAAAAGTGGCACCTGGCCTGCTCTATGTCTAGTAACAGTTATATAGGGGGAACCGATGAAATATCTAATTGCAGCTTCATTACTTACAATATTGTCAGCGACTAGTTTTGCTGATTCAAAACTAGACTCTGATGAGCGCAGACTTGGGGAAACTCAAACTGAGTGCCCTTGGATGCAGGAAATGACCAAGAGGGTGAATACTAAGAGCCACCTGCTTGATTCTAAAGAGAAGAAGGCACGACCGGCGAAAGGTCAGTTTGTAGCTCCCGTTTAATAAGTATTTTCCATCACGCCTGATCAGAAGGGATAACCACCTTCTGATCAGTTTTTAGACAGTGTCAGTATTTTCTTCACTTATTTCAATTACTATCACCAAAAAGCAACCACTTATAATCTCAATAGATGGCATCTATCTTGTAGTGTAGTCCGTATACCTATCAGGGAGATTTTATGAAATTGTTGCTGATTTTAACTATGGTCTTTTCATCATCAGTTTTTGCCGTTGAGACGCAAACTGAATGCCCAATGATGAAGGAGCTTCATAGTAGGAGTAACCCAAAAAAGTTTTTGAATTCAGCTAAAAGTAAACCAAAGCCTGGTCACGTAAGAAGTGTGAAATCTCAGTAGAAGACTACTTGTGAGATTTTATTAACTCGTCGAGTTCTTGCTTTTCTTTTTTGGTAATAATCTCTTCAGGGATACCCTTACCTTTGCTGACGGCCGACATTTTAGATCTAACTGAGTCGCCGACTTTTGGAACAGAGTTGTCGAATAGTTTTTTAGAGTAGTGATGGGTTCGGTCAACTGAGCTGCCAAAGAATTTTTCAACTGCTGCCTGGGTAGATTTTGTTGCTGGCGAGATAAAATTATAGATGTAACCAAAAATCGGTCTCTGTTTTATTTCAATAGATAGAAAAAGAACTGTCGCAATAAAAAGTCCAAAAAGTCCCATTATCGTTTTCATTAACTTATTACCTCAAAGTTGTATTCAATTAAGACTTTAAAAGTGAACCCATCAAGTTCCAAAGCATAAAGCTGAGTGCCTGGTCTGTTTTCAGATATTAAATCACGACTGATCATTGATAGTTTTGGCGGAGAAAGTTTCGTCATCAAATTTTTGAGTTTTATATCCTGACTTAGCTGTTTCCCAATAAGAATATTCATTGCTTCAGTAAAGAGAGGGAAAATAAAGTTTTTATCTGTTGGGGATAATTCATGCTTATCTAGAAATAAGTGACAGGTGATGTTGCCCTGGAGTTCGCCGTTAATTAAAAATTGGACGTGAAGATTGTCTTTGGAAGATATGTTTCTGGTGATTGACTGACTTATGAGCCTGACATCACTGAGAATTTTAATTTCTGCAATTTTGCTCACTTCTAAAGTGTGAGAAACGTCCATGTTTACTCCTGAAAATTAATCTTTGTTGATCTGAGAGATAATCTTTTCCAGTGAATCAACTAATTGCTGTTCACCAATTGGCTTAGCAATAAAGTCAGCTGCTCCTGCCCCAATGGCTTCCAGAACAATGTGTTCTTGAGAAAGGGAAGAAACGACAATGACATATGTCTCATCAAAATTTTGATTGATATTTTCAGTCAATTCTATACCACTCACTTCAGGCATAACAATATCTGTGATAACCACGTGTGGTTTTTTTTCACGAATCACCAAAAGGGCCGCGGCTGCACTACTTGCCTCGCCAGCAACCTGAAACTGATTGTCTCTTAGAATTTTGATTATAAGTGATCTGG
>DLGL01000010.1:14747-18673 GCA_002482685.1 Bacteriovoracaceae bacterium UBA7695
ATCATCTACAACAACGACTTTAAGATTTTCTCGGGTGATGATTTCGCTCATTGAATAAGGATAACAAATTTGATGAATAATAGAAGGGATTAGAAAAAGAAAAGGCCCCAAAAAGGGGCCTTATCTTATGCAGCCACTTGGCCGGATTTTTCTCTAGGTTTTTTGACTTCGTCTTTAGCTGGCTTTCGCTTATTTTGCTCCATATCCAGTTGACCTTTCCAGTCTACTAAAGCGATCGACAGGACCTCTTCAATATTTTTAACCGGTATGAAGTTCAGCTTTTTACGGTACTGCTCAGGAATCTCCAGAAGATCCTTCTGGTTCTTCCAAGGGATAATGATTGTCTCAATTCCCGCTCTCATAGCAGCTAAAGCCTTCTCTTTAATCCCCCCTACAGGAAGGACCTTACCAGTCAGGGTAATTTCACCTGTCATGGCAATGTCTTTACTGATGTGGCATCCAGTAAGAAGCGATACGATAACTGTGGCCAGAGTGATACCTGCTGAAGGTCCATCTTTAGGAATCCCGCCCGCCGGAAGGTGAATGTGGATTTCGTTTTCTTCAAAAAACTTGTCCTCAATCCCCAACTCAGCAGCGTGACTTCTAATGAAACCCATCGCTGCATGTGCAGACTCCTTCATCACGTCGCCGAGTTGTCCAGTCAGGGTAATCCCGCGACCTTTCATCTTTGTGGCTTCGATATGAAGAATCTCTCCCCCACCAGCTGTCCAGGCAAGACCTGTAGCAACCCCGATCTCATCAAACTCGTTAGAGTCTTCATGAGAGTACATTGGTGGCCCAAGCAGCTCTTCTGCTGTTGAAGAAATAATGTGTGTCTTAGCAAAGTGACCAGAAGCAATCTTCTTAGCTACCTTTCTACAAAGAGCACCCACTTGTCTCTCAAGGTTACGAAGCCCGGCTTCCCGAGTGTAACCAGCGATTACAAACTCTACACCCTCGTCATGGAATTCAATGTGTTCGTCAGTGATTCCATGCTCATCCATTTGTTTTGGAATGAGGTATTTCTTAGAGATTTGTACTTTTTCTTCTTGTGAGTAACCTGCAAGATTGATGATCTCCATACGGTCACGAAGAGGACCAGGGATTTGATCAAGTTGGTTAGCAGTTGCGATGAACATAATCTGAGAAAGATCGTAATTCATATTCAGATAGTTATCTCTGAATGTGCAGTTCTGCTCAGGATCCAATACTTCAAGCATCGCTGAAGCTGGGTCACCTTTAAAATCTGAACCAAGCTTATCGATCTCGTCGAGAAGGATAATTGGATTGATTGTTTTACACTGTTTCATTGCCTGAATGAATCTTCCTGGCATCGCGCCTACATAAGTACGACGGTGACCACGAATTTCGGATTCATCTTTTACACCACCGAGAGAAATTCTTACAAATTCACGACCGGTAGCTTTAGCAATTGATTTACCAAGAGATGTTTTACCAACACCTGGAGGACCAGAGAAGCAAAGGATAGGACCTTTGGCAGTTGCTCCCTTGAGAGAACGAACTGCAAGGTATTCCAAAATACGTTCTTTTACTTTTTCTAAGTCAAAATGGTCTTCATCAAGCACATCTTTAGCAAATTGAAGATCTGTTACTTCTTTTGATTGCTCTGACCAAGGAAGATCAACAACCCATTCAAGATATGAACGAAGTATAGATGCTTCCGAAGAATCAGGATGCATTCTTTCAAGACGGCCAAGCTGTTTGAGGGCTTCTTTCTCAGATTCAGATGGCAGTGTCTTAGCAAGAATTTTTTCACGAATTTCAGCAAACTCATCATTTTTATCTGAAGAGTCTTCTGACATTTCTTGTTTCATGGCCTTAATTTGTTCACGGAGGAAAAATTCTTTCTGGTGTTTGGCCAGATCGTCTTTTGACTGTGATTTGATTTTGGACTGTTGAGTTAGTACTTCAAGTTCATTTGAGAGAACTTGATTAATATGCCCGAGTCTTTCAACCGGATCGAGGATCTCAAGAACTTTTTGGGCTTCAGTAACTTTTAGGTTCAGGTTTGAAGCAACAAGATCTGCCAGTCTGCCCGGATCCTGAATATCTTCTAGGACCATGAGAATGTCAGGTGAAAGAACTTTACCCAGAGAGATAACTTTTTCAAGATTCTCTTTAACTGTTCTTGCAAGAGCTTCAATAGTAGAAGCAGATGCAGTACATGCCTGAGTTTCAACTTTTTCAACTTTGACTTGATAGAACGGTTCAGTTCCAACAAATTCTTTTATGCGTGCTTTCGCCAAACCTTGGATGAGAATTTTCACTCTACCATCTGGAAGTTTGCGCATCCGCATAATCATCGCAACGGTTCCCATTTCATAAATTTCGGAAGGCGATGGGCTTTCAGCAGTAATGTCTTTCTGCGAGGCCAGGAGAATAAGTCTGTCTGTGTTATTCAGAGACTCTTCAACTGCCTTAATAGATGTTTCGCGGCCAACAAATAATGGCAAGATCATGAACGGGTAAACAACAAGATCGCGAACTGGCAGCAAAGGGAGCGTTTCCTTGAACTCAATCGCTTCTCCCTCGTAGTTAGTCACCATAACTTTTTCTCCTCTAGCGGTATGTCTCTTCCATGAAGATCATTGTACTAAAACCTGAATCGGGATATTTACGGGCCGTCTTTAAAGTTTTTTCATGCAATATGAAGTTTTTTTTTGCTTTAATTAGCTGAGAAAGTTGGTTTTGTGAGTTAAGATTCTTATGTAGATTCCGTTCATTACAGTGACTTAAGAGACACTGATTAAAAAGGTTAAATTTATGGGCAACTCTCTTGGTATAGTAATCCTCGCTGCCGGCAAGGGTACAAGAATGAAAACTGACACACCAAAGGCCCTTGCTTTGTGTGCGGGGAAGCCATTATTAGATTATGTCGTAGAAGCTGCCTTTAGATTTGCTGCTAATTCCTCTCTTAAAGCAGAGGTTGGAGTGGTGGTTGGGCACCGTAAAGAATTACTCGAAAATTGGCACTCTCTTCATTCACAAAAGCCTTTGATTAAGACTGCATGGCAGAGAGAGCAAAATGGGACTGCAGATGCTCTTAAGGCATGCTTTAATGACCTCCCACATTTTTGGAACTACGACTACACCATGGTTGCCTGTGCTGATACTCCTCTTATTTCTGAAAAAGAATTTCAGGAGCTCTTCTCAGTTCTTCAGTCAAACTCTGAATTAGTAGGAGTGGCCGCAACTTTTGAAACCGAAAATCCTACTGGCTACGGAAGAATTATTCATGGTAAAAAAGGTTTTAAAATCGTTGAAGAAAAAGATGCAGATGAAGCTCAGAAGAAAATTACAGAGGTCAATTCCGCTTTTTATATTTTAAAAACCAGTCATGTAAAAGCAGTTCTGGGTCAGATTGATAACAAAAATAAATCCGGAGAATTTTATCTAACTGATCTGTTTCAGGAAGACTTTGCTGTTAAATCGGTGAAGTTTCCCTCTGAAACACCATTTTTGGGAATCAACACCCTGGAACAACTGGCCCAGGTAGATAAGATTATTAGAGCAAAGAAAACTCAAAAGTTGATGGTTGAGGGAGTTCGCTTCTTAAACCCGGAACAGGTTTATATTGATTCCGATGTGGTTATAGGAGTTGGTTCAACCATTTATCCAGGCTGCACCCTACTTGGGAAAACCGTCATTGGTAAAGCTGTCTTAGTTGAGTCCAATTGCTTTATTAAAAATTCGACCATCAATGACAACGCTGACATTCTGGCCGGCAGCTACCTGGAAGAAGCTGTAGTAGGTGAAAAAGCCTCTATCGGCCCCATGGCACGCCTTCGTCCTGGTACCGATATCGGACCGGAAGCCAAAATTGGAAATTTTGTTGAGATTAAAAAATCAAAACTTGCCCGTGGTGCGAAGGTTTCCCATTTGAGTTACGTAGGGGACGCCGAAAT
>DLGL01000010.1:18690-40251 GCA_002482685.1 Bacteriovoracaceae bacterium UBA7695
ATTGGAGAAAATTCAAACATTGGGTGCGGATTTATTACCTGTAACTACGATGGCGCCAATAAGCATAAAACCAAAATAGGTTCTAACACCTTTATCGGTTCCGATTGTCAGGTTATCGCACCTATCGAAATTGGCAATGACGCATTCGTAGCTGCGGGGTCAACTATTACCAAAAACATACCCGACGGTGGCTTTGGTATTGGTCGCTCTCCTCAAGTGACAAAAGAAGGCGCGGCCAAGCGTTTTTTGAAGACTAAAAAGACTTAACGCAGCTGGCTTAACCCTAGTAAGAGCCCTCTCAAAATGCTAGATTGAACCCCTAGTTTCATTCTTATTTTGGGAGATTTTTATGTGTGGAATCGTTGGGTATTCAGGCCCAGGTAATTCTGTTGGACCAATTATAGAAGGTCTCTCTCGTTTGGAATACCGAGGATACGACTCTGCGGGTATTTGTCTCAAAATCGATAATCAACTTCAGATCATAAAAAAAGAAGGGAAGCTCGATAACCTCAAGGCCCTGATCACTGAGCAAAAACCCTATTCGCATACTGGTATAGGCCACACTCGTTGGGCCACCCATGGTGGAGTGACAACGGATAATGCTCACCCTCACGGGAATGAACTTTTTGCCGTTGTTCATAATGGGATTATTGAAAACGCAGGATCTCTTAAAAAAGAGCTTCAGGCAGAAGGTTTCCAGTTTAAATCTCAGACTGATTCAGAAGTTTTTTTAGTCTTACTTACAAAATTTTTTAAACAAAACAACAATACGCTTAAATCTATTTCTCAGGCATTTACTACCATTACAGGAAATTCAGCTTTTGTGATCATTGAAAAGGCGAGTGATAAACTTTACTGCCTAAAGCGCTCAGCCCCTCTAGTAGTAGGGGATAATAAGGAAACCAGAGAAGCTTTCGTTTCTTCGGATCCTTTTGCCTTGGTAGGATTCGCGCCAAGAATTTATTTCCCTCAGGATGCTGTGATTTGTGAAAGTGTTATTTCAGCTTCTGATGTATCGGTTAATTTTTATGAATTAGATCTTTCACCATCCAGCCGTTACAAAATCCAAAGCAATGTGATGACTATGGATGCAACGACTAAAGGCCCTTATGAGCATTTTATGCTTAAAGAAATCCATGAACAGCCGGCCCTAATTGATAAATTAGCGGCATATTATATTAAAAACGAGGGGCGGAAAATTCTTGATGACTTAAAAAACGTTAAGACATCAGGTTGGCACCTAACGGCCTGTGGTACCGCCTGGCACGCGGGTCTGGTAATAAAAAATTATTTCGAACAAATTAACCGCCAGCGCGCTTCCGTAGATATTGCATCTGAATTTCGTTATAAAGATCCTATCTTAAATCAAGGCGAGATTAGTCTTTTCATTTCACAGTCCGGTGAGACTGCTGACACATTAGCATGCCAGGAACTTTGCAAAGAAAAAGGCATTCAATCTTTTTCAATTGTAAACGTTGAGGGCTCGACTCTTTTCAGGAACTCAGATAAAAATTTTCTCATTCATGCTGGAGTTGAAATAGGAGTGGCCTCTACCAAGGCATTCACGCTCCAGGCCTTAACGGGCTACCTTATGAGTCGGGCGATGGAGAATACTCTTGATGATCCTTCGCTTTTTAAAGAAATCCAGCTTCTGTCAAACCGAGTGGGCGAGCTCTGTGCTAACTCAGAAGAAGTAAAAAAAGTGGCTGAGAAAATTTATAATAAAAAAGGCTTTATCTTTACTGGTCGTGGAAAGTATTTTCCAATTGCTCTGGAAGGGGCACTTAAATTAAAAGAAATCGCTTACGTTCATGCTGAAGGTTATGCAGCTGGCGAATTAAAACATGGTCCGATTGCCCTCATTGATGAGCATATTGTGAACATTGCAGTAGTGGGTCCTGAACTTTTTGAAAAAACAGTTTCAAACGTTGAAGAAGTTAAGGCCCGTAGAGGGCGCATGGTGGTAGTAGGTCCAGCAGAATCTCATGAATTAAAAGAGCTTTCAGATCATTACATTGGGTTAAATTTCGAAGGTCTTCCGAACTTAAGTCCGCTTTATGTGAATGTGGCCTTACAGTTTTTGGCCTATGAAATCGCTCTTCTTAAGGGAACAGACATTGATAAACCAAGAAATCTTGCTAAATCTGTGACGGTTGAATAATGAATCTCGATTTTTTAAATGAATCTCAAAGGCAAGCAGTCCTTCTGACGGATGGACCTATTATGCTTTTAGCAGGGGCCGGATCTGGAAAGACCCGTACACTTGTTGCCCGGATTCAGTATTTATTAGAAGAAAAGCGTGTCAGTCCTTTCCAGGTTCTTGCAGTGACTTTTTCTAACAAGGCAGCCCGCGAGATGCGTGAGCGCCTGGCCGCGAATGCACAGGTAAATGTTGGGGCCTTACAAGTAACAACCTTTCATGCTTTCTGCGCAAAGGTCCTCAGGATGGAAGGCGCTTACCTCGGCCTGAGTAAGAATTTTACGATCTATGATGACGGAGAGTCTCAGTCCATCATCAAAGCACTTCTTGCCAAGCATGGAATAAATCAAAAAGAATTGTCTCCGTATACGGTAGCGGCTTACATCGATGGACTTAAAAACTTAGGTTACTACATAGGGCTTGCCCGAAATGAAGATGTTGAGAAGTACGCAGAAGACCGCCGCATGTGGGACTTATTTCTGGAGTACGAAGCTGAACTGCATAGAAGTAATGCCGTTGATTTTGGCGGATTAATTACCGGCATTCTAAATCTTTTCCGCTCTTTTCCTGAGGTTCAGAGAAAGTATCAGGATAAATTTAAATATGTACTCGTCGATGAGTATCAGGACACTAACCGCGCTCAATTTGAAATGATCTTACTTCTTAGCGAAGCCCATAGAAATTTATGTGTTGTTGGAGATGAAGATCAATCAATCTATTCTTGGCGTGGAGCTGATATTCGAAATATTCTGGACTTTGAGAAAGTATTCTCAGAAGCCAAACTCATTAAACTCGAGCAAAACTACCGCTCTTCAAAAAAAATCATCGAAGCCGCTTCAGAAGTTATCGCCCGCAATGTCGCCCGTAAAGGCAAACAGATGTGGACAAATAACGATGAAGGCGACGAGATTAAAATCGTTGAATGCAGAGATGACCGGGCCGAAGCTGAATACGTTGCTCAACAGATTAAACTCATCGCTAATGAAGGCGTCTCTCTAAAAGACATTGCAGTCTTCTATCGAAACAATGCCCATTCTCGAACAATTGAAGATGCTCTTAGAAAAGAAAAGTTTCCTTACCGGGTTGTAGCAGGGATAAAGTTCTATGACCGTAAAGAGGTCAAAGACATGATCTCTTACATGAGGATCGTGGTTAATAAAAAAGACTCACTGGCACTTACGAGGATTATTAACACTCCTGCCAGAGGTGTTGGAGCTACTTCCCTCAGAAAACTTGAGGATGAGGCGGTTCGTCTTCAGCTTTCTTTATTTGAATTAATAGAAAAAATTGCAGAAGCTCCACATGAGTACAAACATCTCTCCCTTTCCGGCAAAGTTCAGAGTGCAATTAATCAACTTGTCCATTTAGTTCAGGAGGTTCAGGTCTTAGAAAACCAGAACCATTCTCCTACTTTTAGCTATGAGAAACTTCTGAATGAGTCAGGCTATTATGAATTTTTGCGAGCTGACAAAACTTACGAGGGTGCGGCAAGGCTTGAGAACTTAGAAGAACTCATGAGTGCTGTGAAACAGTTTGAAGAGTCTGAGACAGAGCCAAATCTTGTAAAATTCCTAGAAACAATTACCTTGGACACAACAGTTGAAGAGCAGACAGGGGAGCTTATTTCTTTAATGACTGTGCATGGTTCTAAAGGACTTGAGTATCCTTACGTGTTTCTTATTGGTGCTGAAGAAAATATTTTTCCTTCTTACCGAAGCTTAGAAATTGGCCCCTCGGCCATCGAAGAAGAACGCAGGCTTTTCTATGTTGCCATGACCAGGGCGATGAAACAGTTAACAATTTCGTTCGCTCAGGGCCGAATGCTGTGGGGAAGTCTCAAATTTAATGGTCCAAGCCAGTTTCTTCAGGAAATCCCTGAGCGCTACTATAAGTGGATTAGTTACCAGACTGGCCCAAAAAGGTCCTCTGAATATGGTTCGAAATCTTACGATGATTTTGATCAAAGCCCTGAATCGTCAGATGATGCCGTTTTTTATAAAGAAAAAGTGTATCAAACTAAAAGAACCTCCAGCACTTCGAACTATCCTTCTGGGTCTAAAATCCTTCACGCACTTTATGGTGAGGGCACCATCCTGGATACAGAGGGTATGGGACAAGAAGAAAAAGTTACGATTCAGTTTCGTGACGGAATTAGAAAAAAATTTATGGTGAAGTTTGCTCCTTTGCAGAAACTATAGGGTAAAATGAAATTAACGACTAAAGTCATATTGTGGGCCTGGTTAGTACTTATGGTGATCCTCGGATCCCTTATATACGGGGCTTATTCAAAACTAAATCCAGAATCATTGGTCTCACTTCTTAATACTCAAATTCAGAGAAGCTATCCTGGTTCAAATCTTACAATTGCTAAAATTGATTATGGATTTTCTTTAGATTTTAAATTAAAACTTAAAACACTCACTTTAACCCGATCACAAAAAACACTCGCGACAGCCCATGAGGTTCAACTTAAAGTTCCTTGGTGGCTCATTCTTTTTAATCGTGGAAATGCAGCGATAAATGTTTCTGATCTGATAATATTTGTGAGTTCCAGCTCTTCCCACGCCAATACGGCCAAGGACAATTCTGAAAGTACCGCAAAGACCAATCAAGTTGCGATAAATCTCCCACAATATTTACTCGATGCTCAATATACATTAAGAGCTAAGAATATCTCCATTAAAGAGATTGATGGTGACAGACGATTTTTTACTCTCTCTAAGCTTCTTGTTAGAGAGTTTCAATATGGTAAGAACTCGGCTTTTGAATTAAACATCCCTATTAATATCTCACATAAAGATAAAAGTTACTCTTCTGATCTTTGGCTTTTTGGGGATATCACCCCTGAGGTTAGTCGCTGGTCACTCAATTACAGGGGAGAGTTTAAAACAAAAGAAACTGCCGAAGGTGTTAGGTTTGATGATCTTGTAATAGATGGTAAATCAACATTTGATCCTCTGAGTGTGGATTTTATCTCAACGTTAGACATCTCCGTGGATCGAAAAAAAGTGGGTACCGGCAACATCAGTGCAAAATTTGATCAGCTACAGTTTAATCTGAAGTTTTCTGAGTTCCCAATGGATTTTTTAAACATGGTTGGAGATGAAATTAAAAACCCTTACTGGAAAAAAATCGATGGTTCAGGAGAAGGGGATGTTAAGTTTAGTCGAATTTTCAGTGATGAAAACTCAACAACTCTTTCGGCTAAACTGCATTTTTCGGGAGATTTTAATTTAGGTCCAGATGAAAAACTTCCGGGCCAGTGGCACCTGAATTTTGAAAATAATCGATGGAAGACCTCGTTTGTTTCAAATAAGCAGGAACTGAGATTTGAAAGAAGGGCACTTTTGGATTTTGATGCCAGTCGAGTTTCGCAATATCATCAGGAAATTCATTTCTCTTCTTACGATCTTAAAAATGCCTTACTTGCTGTAGATCCCCTTACTGATTCAATGGCGCAAAACCTTGATACAGAACACACAACCGTTGTGCTGTTAACCAACTGCGCTTACGGGGATATGGTTATGGATGGCACAATCCGTAGTGGAGTTACCCCTCAGCAAAATTATTACCAGGTTGAATTAAAAAATAAGGACTCAAAATTAAGCCTCAATTACTCATTTAAAAAGAATCAACAGCTTAGTTTAGAGTTGAAGAATTTTACTTGGATTCCTGAATATACATTCCTTGCACCTTTTTTTAATGCTTCTAGCGGTTTATTAAATGGTTCACTAAATGGAAAATGGACGGATCACTGGAGTGACGGGACTTGGCTCCTTAAGCTTTCGGGTGATAACCTTCAAAAAACTACTGGTGAATTTGTGGAACTTAATCAGGAAGGATGGGATTTCTTCACGCTGGATTCGGCTTCGGCCCTTAAAAGATATTGGATGGCCAGCGTTGAAAATGGAGTCATCAAGATAAATTCATTTGGTCTGGAGAGTTCGGACCCGGCACTATTATCTGGTGTCCTAAGTCTTCAACCGAAAATTAAATCATACTTAAGTTTAAATTATCCAAAAAACAAAAAATGGAAACCAGTTAGAAAAGAGGTTTCAGAATTTTTTTGGAAAAAGGAAGTCCTGTGACCGATACCTATAAGCCAATCATTTGGAAAGATCATAAATTGCTACTGCTGGACCAACGACTCCTTCCCCAACAGGAAGTTTTTGTTGAAGTTAGAAACTTAAAAGAGTGTGCTCTTGCTATTCATGACATGGTTGTCAGAGGTGCGCCCTGTATTGGTTTCACTTCCATTTATGGAATGGCCCTTTGGGTAAATCAGCAGACTGATCTCAATACAGCGAAGTGCCGGGAAGCTTGTGATCAAATGATCAGCGCCCGACCAACGGCCGTGAATTTGTCATTTGAGGTGAATCGCTGTTTTGAAATTATGAAAAAAAGTATTGATGCCAAAGATCCTAAAGAGACTCTGTATAACAAATTAGTGTCCTTTGGTGACGAACAGATTAAACAATCTCATGAGAAAAACACCCGAATGGCAGAGATTGGTGTGGGTGAACTTAAAAAGAAATTAGGTGATAAAAAGTGGAATCTCATGACCCATTGTAATACCGGATTTCTCGCATGTGGAAGTCTTGGTACTGCCTTAGGAGTTATTTCTCATGCCAATACACTAGGAAAAGTGAATCACGTGTATGCTGATGAAACCCGTCCCTACATGCAGGGATCTCGTCTAACGGCTTTTGAGCTTAGCAAAGAGAACATTCCTTATAGCATTGTTGTCGAAGGCGCGGCATCGTATCTCATGTCTAATGGTCGTGTGGATGCCATTTTTGTGGGTGCTGATCGAATTGCCTCGAATGGGGATACGGCAAATAAAGTAGGAACATCTACCTTATCAATAGTTGCAAAACATTACAAAGTTCCATTTTATGTTGTTGCTCCCTTAAGTTCGTTTGATATTACAATTCCAAACGGAAAGCATATTGAAATTGAAATGCGTGCGATGAATGAAATAACTGAAATCAAGGGGATTAAAATGGCTCCTGAAAATGCTCAATCGGTTAATCCAAGCTTTGATGTCACAGATCATCAGTTTATTACAGGTATTATTTGTGAGAAAGGTTTGATTGATCCATCGATTGAAGGGGATTTAATCAGAGTAGTGAACTCATGAAAAAAGATCTAAGGGCCTCAATCGATATTGGGTCAAATAGTGTATTGCTTCTTATAGCAGACATGACGAATGGAAAATTTCAGGAAATCATGAAGGACAGTCACATTACCTCCCTCGGGAAAGAGCTTGATAAAAACAAGGTTTTTCACCCTGAATCCATGGACGCAACTTTTGAGGCCATTAAGGCCTATGCTGAAGAATGCGATAAGCTTTCCATACCAAGGGAAAGTATCCTGGCTACGGCAACAGAAGCTTCCAGAGTTGCTCAAAACTCCAAAGAATTTTTTAATAAAATAGAAATTGAACTTGGTGTTACTGTCTTAACCATAAATGCCCAAGCTGAGGCTTTCTTTTCAACCAAAGGAATACTCTTTAACAGTAAGTTTGATACCGACGTCATAACGATTATGGATATCGGTGGTGCTTCTACTGAGCTCATCAAAGTTAATACTAAAAATTTCAACATTCTGGAAACCATAAGTATGCCTGTTGGTGCTGTTCGTGCCGGCCAATGGCTTGATGACGGACTTTTTGTCCAAAACCTACAAAAGATTTTTCTTGATTTTAGAAATGATATAGATAAGTTTCACTCTAAAAAACTCTATTGCGTAGCTGGTACAGTGACCTCATTAGGAAATATGCATTTGCAGCGTACAGAGTTTGTTGAAGATGATGTTCATGGGCTGGTATTAAAAGCTGAAGATATCGATACATTATTTAAAAAGTTTTCTGATCATAAACCAGAGGAATTCTTAAACCTCTTTCCTTTTCTTAAGAAGCGCTCTCTCAGCATACGTGGCGGCCTTCATTTGGTTTATCATATTATTCATCGACTCAAAGTACAGCATTTGACTATTTCAACTTATGGCCTTCGTTATGGCACAATTCTAGAAGGGAAAATCAAAAAGGAATTTATTCATGTCTGATTCAACTTTTTTTGATCCTAAAAATGTTATTTTTCGTGAAGGGGATGATGCCTCTAACTTAATGATTATTAAAAGTGGTGAAGTTTTGTGTCTTAAAGCCTCAAAAGATCGCCTTATTCCTGTTTTCGTGGCCAAGGCTCAGGATATCATCGGTGAGAGTGCTATGTTGGATGGAGCTCCTTATACGTACTCAGCAATAGCCCTTTCGAGGTCTGAACTAATAACCTTACCTAACCAGGAATTTCGGAAGGCATTTAGCTCTGCCCCTCAGTGGCTTATGGATTTGACTTTGACTATGGTTTCAAGATTTCAAAATACAGCGAGTTTAGTTGCTGAAAATAGAGTGCTACACCCTTCAATACTCAGTGAAGAGGAGTTTCCCCCTTCACTAGAGATCGAGTATAAAAAGCTTTTGTCTTAGTAAAATTGAATAATGCGGTTTCTTTGTAGATTAATCGCTAGCTCAAGAATTTTTTGTTGAGCTCTGAAACATTCATTTCTATTACCCGTTAAATCTTTTTGAAGGATATCAAAAGCCTTGAGGGCCATATCCCGAGAAATGAGTGAAAGGGCCCGTCGTTGATTTTTCACATGAACAAGACTCAAGGCGAGACCAAGAATAGCCGGTTGGACTTGTGAGACAACAGTTTTTAAACATTCATCATCAAGATCCCAAATACTCTCGAATGACAGACAAGACTCAGTCAATTCTTTCGCAAGAGTAGGATTTCTTACACGTAGATTTTTAAGCAGTTTCGCTTTGTCAGATGCACCCATCTTCTGCAACAGTTCAATAACTTGCTGTTTGCCGTTGATGAAAATTCCGCCGTTTTCTGCATTACTCTGACTCATCTATTCTCCTTCCTGGATTGTGATGACAATTAAGCTTCTAATTTTGCTTTTTCTTCTTCGAATTTCTGGCGAGCTTTCTCCAGATACTCTTTATGCTTCAATTCTTGATTGGCAATCTGCTGTTCATTATTAGATTGGGTAGATGATAACTTGTCGGCCTGGGTTGCTTTTAAGTCAGCAAGTAGTTTTTCGTATCGTGAATTTTCTTCCTGGATCTTTTTGTTCCATGAATTTCTGACTTTTGTCAGCTTCACTTCAGAATCATTTTTTACAGTATTCATCTGCACTTCATAATCTTTTTTGATCTGATTAACTTCTTTCGAATTTTTTTCCTGAACAGTTTTAATCTCTGTTTCAAGCTTGTCATTCATCCTACGTATTTCGAATGCTTCTTTCTTATTAACCGCTTCTTTAGCATGGTTCATACGAACAGCTGATGAAATTTCTGACATAGACCAAATCCTTTGATGAAAGCTAATGCCTTTCATGGCATTATTAGATTATGATACTTAGTTAGATACGTTCCTCACAAGGCAGGCAAAAAATGATGGGTCATGGAAGAGTCTTCATAGTTGGTGGTAAAAGAACTCCATTTGGGAAGTTTGGTGGATCTTTGGGTGGCATCACTCCAGTAGATCTAGCAGTTTATGCAACAAAAGCCCTGCTAGAAGAGACTAAAATTAACCCTGACACTCTTGATCAGGTAATTTTTGCCAATGTAATTCCCTCAACCCCTGACACATTATATGCCGGCCGGCACCTCGCTTTGAAGTCTGGCCTCAAACTAACCACCCCTGGAATTGTTATTAATCGTCTATGTGGGTCTGGTATTCAGTCTATTATCGATGCTGCAAGATTAATCCGGGCCAAAGAATGTGAATCCGTTTTGGTGGCCGGTGCTGAAAACATGACGATGATTCCTCATCTTGTTTACGGCAGCCGCTTCGGGACGAGATACGGTTCTCTGAAAACCCAGGACCTGCTTTTAGACACTCTTACCGATCAGCTTAATCAAACTCCAATGGGCATTACAGCTGAGAATCTTGCAGAAGAATACAAAGTAACAAAAGATGAATCGGATCAATACGCCTATGAATCTCATTTGAAAGCCGTAAAAGCCTATGAAGCGAACTTGATACAACCTGAACTGGCTCCAATTAAAAAAGATCGTATTGATTGCACTAGAGATGAGCACCTGCGAGATGATGCTTCTTTTGAGCAAATGAAAAAACTCAAACCCACATTTAAAAAAGACGGCACAGTAACGGCCGGATCGGCTTCTGGTATTGTTGATGGAGCTGCGGCCATGGTCATTGCTTCTGAAGCATATGTTCAAAAATATAACCTCAAGCCTATAGCTGAAATTATCGATGGTCAGGTCGTGGGCGTTGAGCCAACCAAAATGGGAATTGGCCCGGTTCCTGCCATTGAGCAACTTCTTGCTCGCAATAATAAAACTGTAAAAGATATAGACCTGTTTGAAATTAACGAAGCATTTGCCCCACAGGTTATTTCCTGCCAGCGCGCTCTGGAAATACCTTTAGAACGTTTGAATATTTGGGGAGGGGCAGTTGCTCTGGGACACCCGTTGGGCGCGACAGGAATTAAAATTTCACTTACTCTCGCCCGACAAATGCAGCATCTAAAAAAAGATTGGGGAATCTCTAGCGCCTGTATCGGTGGCGGTCAGGGGATTGCATTATTAATAAAGAGAGTATGATCTTTTTAAAAAACGATTTCGAACATTTTAAAGTCTGGCTAGACCTGGATATCAATTCGATAGCCTGGGAAGGCCGATATGCAGAATCTTTTAGTGGGTTCTGGGATTCATTTTTTAAAGATCAAATTGAAGCAAAAGAGCTCGGTGAGAGATTTGACTACGCCAAAAAAATTGCTAAATCCGGACCTCTGATTTCCTGGCTTACCTGGTTATTTGAAAAATTCATCACGTATTCATTTATTAATAAAGATTTTTCGGTAAGAGAGATTGCACTTAAATTTGATATCCCTGAAAGATACGTTGCCACAATCTTACGTGACCATCTTATAAAGGTATATCCAGTCTTTGAAGATCTCATAAATGAAAAATTCCAGATTAGTAATGTGAGCTCAGAAAACCTTTTTATCACTTTCAAAGATATTGAAATTCTTATGGGAAGCAGTGCCCGTCTAAAAGGAACTTTTGAAGACGATATTCTGGCACATATGGAGGTTACACTCTATCCTGATTGGCCCAATCTTGTAAAAGAACTCAGAAAAGATATTCTGCTCCTTAAAGTCGATTTTGAAAGTCTTCAGAAAAAAACTGTTTTTAAAAAACAGGTTCGTTTTCTCCAAGAAGTTATATTGCTTCTTTTAGTTTTAAGTCTTGTGGTGTTTGCATTAAAAAACACCAATAAGTGGTATGAAGACTATCTCGTGAACAAAATAACCCTTTTTGAACCCAACTTCTTTTGGCTAGATAAATCTCTAACTTATCAGGAACAAGACCTTCTCGCTCGTCAGACAATTGACCTTTCAAATAAAGAGCTTGATGAGTTAGAGAGAATTGAAGCTCAACAGGTTTTTTCAGATGAAAAGATTGGCTCACGCTACGACCCGGAGTCAGATGTAGTTGTTCTGGATTCAGTTGAAAATGTTCCGAAAAGTTTTGGTGAAGCCGAAACAGAGCAGTCTCAATATGAAGAGAATAAAAAGGGCGGGTACAGGGATAGTTCGTACTCACCGGGAAATAAAAAGGCTTACCGTATTCTTATGTCGTCTGTTGAGCCCGTTGCAATCAAATCTAAAATCCTTCCTCTTATCAAGCAATACGGAATCGCCCAGGTTGATAATGTTAAACCGGGAACTCAGATTCCAGGGGGACTCTACTTTAATCTCAATGTGCCTTCGAAAAATCTTAAAGATTTTATGACCAAAGTATCTACTTTTTCAGAAGCCACTATTTTTGAAAGTCGCTCAGAAGGCGGGGATATAGCTGGAAAAAATCGCGTTTTTATTTGGGTTAAATCAATCTAGTCTCTTTTACCTAAGATAGAGTCAATGATTCCTCCACCTACTACTGATGCATCCTCAAGCTTGTTCCCGTTCTTTTTGTCTTTTAGTCCTGAGAACAGGTTTTCGTTGTAGCTGCCTTTGTTTTGATTCAGAACCGCTTCTTCTTTATTCCAGGCCGTGACGTTTCGACCTACCTTCTCGCCTGTGGCCTTGTCTTCAAGCTCTAGCTGACTGGTAATTATATTGTTGAACATTACGACTTGAGCAAGTCGGGCCCGTTCTTCTTTTGTTTCTTTGATGTTATCTGAAATAATCGTCTGTTTATTTTGTTCAGCATTGTAATCAGCTTCATTCATTTGCCGCTTACCAATTTTCAGTCTGAGTGCTTGAATCTCAGCCACTTTTTTCGCATCAAAAGCGAGTTTAAGTTCTTTAGTCAACTCTGGACCATTACTTAAAAGTTTAGGATCATCTTTAATTTTCTGAAGAAGTTCGAAGTGAGCATTTTCTTCCAGATATTTTTTTACTTCATCGGGATTGTTGATAATTTTTTCCAGATTTCCTATTTCAAGCTCTCTTTTAAGATTCATGGTAATTTCAACATTGTTAATAGCATTATCCAGTGAATCAGTTTTAATGAGAAAATCTTCGCAGCCTGCATCTGTGTGGTCTTTATCACATTTTTCATGCAGCTTCTCTAGCTCATCATTTTCACTACCAAGCATATCTGCAGAGGTATAACTGGTAAGGCTATCGAGAGACTCTTCTCCGTTCCCACCCTTCCCACGTTTGTAATAATCAGGATCAGAAAGCATTGCTATGGCGGCATTTCTATCAGTCTTTTGATACTCCTCGAATTGTCCCGCTACTTTTTGAGAATTTGCAAGCGCTGTCCGAATGGATTTCAGTTTATCCATAGTTAAACAAGCTGTTGCCCCTTTCGACATTTTGGAGTTAGCAGCTACTTCGATTACAGTATTATTGGCCGCTTTGCTAATCTCTGCGTTGTTAGGTTTTTTAAATTCACTGCAAAGAATTGAAATAGAACTCTGGCAATAGGCAAAGAATTTTCCTAAACGATCCGGATTAAGGGCCGTCCCACTTTTGGACAAACTGCTTGTGAGGGCGGTGTATGTTTTGGACTTATCTGATAAATCTCCATTAGCAAGTTTTAAAAAGGAATCTTTAACATCACCGGTATCAGTAATATCTGTAATAACTGGCTTAGCGCCTGTCTCTATGGCACTCCATTTTGAATCCCAGTGCGAATAGAAATCAGTTCCTGTTGAACCTTCCGCCCTGAAGTTTTCAAGACAAAACCTCGAGACCTCGAACAAAGCAGACTTCATCAACTGGTTGACATGCAAATCAATGAATACTTTTTGATCAACAATCTTTTGATTTTCCCATTTCAACTTCTCAATGATTTTGCTGTGCTCTTTTTCATCCGGATCCACACCCGTTAACGACTTCGTCATTTTTTTTGCTAAGTATTCTGTCACGTCATTAATGCTTTTGGTTTTCACCAAACCATAGTTTTCAAGCTGCAATGTTGAGGAAAGTTTTTTAATGGCTTCAGGCCCTTGTTTTTTTACTTCTAGAGTAAAACAATTTGTTGCCGCATCGAGCTTGATAGATCTTTGTTGAGCATTGTCTGTGGGAAGGATGGGATTTTTATCACGACACGCCTTAAACTCCGCTGCACCTGAAAGCATATCTTCAACTTTTGCATCCTGAACCACACTCATAACTTTTTTCGTCACAGCTTGGTTCATTTCATCAATCGCAAAAGCAAAACTAGGCAGGATAATAAGAGTGAAAATAAGCTTTTTCATATGCTTATTTTATCGGAAGAAAGGCTCTGAAGAATTACAACAGAATCAGGACTTTGGGAAAGACAGTAAAATCATAAGCTTAGGACTACATTGCGTCCCGGGACATGCCAAATAAGGCCTTCATTTCGCCCAACAAATGATGGCTCTTCTTGAGGTAATACCACTGGCGCACAAATCCAATCATCATGGCAGCTATAAAGCCGTAGGCCACACCTGAATGAATGACCTTAGTCACTAGTCCAGTATCGTGAGCTCCGCCTAGCAAAAATGCGAGTGTACCGAGAACCAACATGAGAATTGTCCACGGAATGGTCTGACGTTTTGAAAGAGTGGATTCGTGAACATACCGGGCCACTTTCTTTTTGTAAGGATCAAGATCGGTTGGGGCTACATCAAAGAGCTCGCCTAGGTTGGCCTCACTGTTCAGTGCATTCCAGACATTTTCAACTAGTCGTGAAACACCAATGAAGTAAAACATGACAAAGGCCTGAATAAAAATGGTGAACATGAAAGTAGGGATCGCAAGATGAATATGACCATAGCCTAGACTAAACCAACCTAGTGCGACTCCAGCCGTTAAAGCTATGCCGCTAACCATGATGATCAATAAAAATCTGAGCAGATAGGCCATAGGACTTCCAATTTAGAAGGCAATTTGTTAATTTCATCTCAAAATTACCCCCTTTTTTATCATAAGGAAATCAAATGTCCGCAGAAAATGAGGGCTCTCCTTCGCCAACAAAAAAAATCCTTGAAAGTTCTCCTCTCTCTGGAATTGCTGTTCCTATTGCAATTGTCTTAGTTGGAGCATTTATTATTTTTGGTGTAACCAAGATGCTCTCCTCAGGTAAAGACCACCGTGACCTTATTGAGGAAATGAATTCAAAAACTTTTGGCAACAGGTGGGTTGCTGCCTATGAACTTTCAAAATTTTTGGCTTCGTCAAAAATTCCTAAAGACGATATCCCTTGGGTTATTGAAAATCTTTCCAAAGTTTATTACGAATCTGTAGATGCTCGTACAAGAAATTTTGTTGTGCTTGCAGTAGGGAGCTTGAAAGATCCACTGGCCTTACCTGTTCTAAACAAGGCTTTGGAAGATCAGGACCCTCAAGTAAAATTTAATGCTGTGGTCTCTCTTGGCAACACACCGAAAGGTGCAGTGATTAATTGGGATAAAGTTGAAGCTCTGCTTCAACAAGAAGAAGACCCAGGACTTAAACAAGTAGCATTGTTTGCACTTGCGTCACATGAGCACCCAAAAACAGAAGAACTTGCACTTCCGTTATTGAATTCCTCTGAAAAAACTCTGCGGTACGCAGCAGCAACTGTTTTAATTCACTACAAAAATCAAAACGCCCTTCCTATCATCCAAGAAATTGCTTCACTCGGTTATGACAACCGAACACCTGGCGAATTGAACGGTGCACAAGTCGAAGGCGTGAAGACCAATCTTTTAGAGAATATTGAAAAATCCAGATGGAATGAAGTTGCTGGCATCGTAGAAAAAATGGAGTCCTCTGATGGTAATGTACGGATCCAAACAAAAGCAAAACTAGTTCTAAAAGTATTGAAAAATTAGAAGTTTACACCCATAATGGGTACAAAACCTTAAGCCTTGTTTAGCGTCAAATTTATTTGGTCTAGACATATATTTCTATTTCCGGAGATTCACTCATGAGTGATGAAACAAAAACCAGTCTGAACCGTCGCGAGTTCTTTTCATTTCTCGCCGTTGGTTGGATTACTTTTGGGGCCGCAACTGCTGGATTCGCAAGTCTGATTTTCAGATTTTTATATCCTAACGTTGTTTTTGAACCAGCTATGGATTTCATTGCTGGATTCCCAGATGATTATCCTGAAGGCGTTGATGAACGTTGGAAGAATGGTTTTGGTGTTTGGATTTATAAAAAAGATGGTCGTCTCGTAGCGATGTCTAACATCTGTACTCACCTCGGTTGTATCCCAACATGGCTTCCAGCTGAGAGTAAATTCAAGTGTCCATGTCACGGTTCAGGTTACTACCCATCAGGAATTAACTTCGAAGGACCTGCACCTCGTCCACTTGAGCGTTTTAAAATTTATCGCAATCCTGAAGGCAAAATCATTGTGGATAAAACAAAAGTGTTCCGTTACGAAAAAGGTGAATGGAATTATGATGGCGCGTTCATTGAAGTTTAATTTTTAGAGGAAATAGATATGTCAGAAGGTTTTGCTAAAAAAGTTGCTAATACCCAGGTTTGGAAAGCGATTTTCCGTCATGGTCCCCCCGATAATGCTCGTAACAGAGCTGCTGTTGTGGCGGGTAACGTGTTTCTTCATCTTCACCCAATCAAGTTAAAAAAGTCAGGCGTTCAGCTTGGCTACACTTGGTGTATGGGTGGACTTACATTTTTCATTTTCTTGGCTCTTACCGTAACTGGTGTATTGCTGATGTTTTACTACCGTCCAACTGCTGAATACGCATTCACAGATATCATCGGTCTTCGCGAGCACGTTCCTTTGGGAATCATGCGCGAACTTCACCGTTGGGGCGCCCACTTAATGGTAATTACTGTGTGGATCCACATGTTCCGAGTGTTCATGACAGGTTCATACAAACCACCTCGTGAATTTAACTGGGGTGTTGGTGTTATCCTCCTTATCTTAACCATGCTTCTCTCGTTCACCGGGTACCTTCTTCCTTGGGATCAGCTCGCAATTTGGGCGATTACCGTAGGATCCAACATGGCGAAAGCTACTCCGTTTCTTGGTAACGGTGGTCCAGGTGCTGCTCTTGCAAAAATCGGCGATTTTGTAATGGTCTCTGATAAAAACGATGTACGTTTCCAACTCTTGGGTGGTCGTTTCGTGGGTGAGGCAGCTTTGCTTCGTTTCTACATTCTCCACTGCGTTTTCATTCCTCTGGTAGTTGCAGTTTTAATTGCAGTTCACTTTTGGCGTGTACGTAAAGATGGCGGAATTTCGGCTCCACTTTAAGGATTAGGGTAGATATATATGATTAAGGAAGCGATTAACTTTCTTGCCGAACCGGTTTACTCGTTCACAATTTTCATTGTTCTTTTTTTGCTAGCACTAAAAAGAATCGATATTGTTGGAACTAAAAAATTTGGTATCGGCTTAATGGTCTTCACGCTAGTGATCTTCGGATGGATGGTGGCTGATCCCGTCTTCTTCCTGGTAATATCACTCCCTGATAACATTCCTATTATCATTCTGAATGCCTTGGTATTCTGGTCTACTTGGTTTGCTCTTTATAAAGGACACCAGAACGACTTAAGAATTGCTGCCGGTGAAGGTCCAATTGAAGGAACTCCTGAAAACCGTGAAAAAGTCTGGGCTTGGCCAAACCTCGTATATACAGAATTATTTTGCGGTATCGCGTGTACAGTTTTCCTTATCGTTTGGGCCATTTTCTTCAAAGCTCCTCTAGAGGAGCCTGCTAACCCAACTTGGGCGCCAAACCCAGCTAAAGCCCCTTGGTACTTCCTAGGTCTTCAAGAAATGCTTGTTTACTTCGATCCTTGGATGGCCGGCGTGGTTCTTCCTGGGATTATCGTTGTCGGTCTTATTGCCATTCCTTTCCTTGATATCAATCCGAAAGGAAACGGTTATTACACTTTTAGAGAGCGTAAGTTTGCCATCACTTCATTCTTATTTGGGTGGCTTGCCTTGTGGGTATACCTTATTCAGGTAGGAACATTCTTGAGAGGTCCGAACTGGACTTTCTACGGACCTTTCGAATATTGGGATTTCCATAAAGTCGTAGCAGAAAACAACATCAACTTATCTGAGATCGTGTGGATTAAATTCCTAAGTATGGGACTTCCAAAAAATATTTTCGTAAGAGAAATTTTTGGACTCATTGCCACCTTTGGTTATCTCTTTGGACTTATTCCTCTGATTACCAAGAAGTGGGGACAACGTTACTTAGACCGTATGGGTGCCATCCGGTACTACATTATGTTGTTTCTTGTTCTCAGTATGATGAGCTTGCCGATTAAGATGTATCTTCGTTGGTTTTTTAACCTGAAATACATCCTGGCAATGCCGGAATTTGAATTAAACCTCTAAGTTAGATTTTTTTATAAGGTAGAAAAATGAAACGTGAACCTGGAATGGCCTACGATACCAAAGTTCTGAATAAGATCTTTGCTATTTTATCCGTCTGCTTTCTTTTGGTGACAATCTGGATGATCTTTGACGATTACATTCGTCCTTGGAAAGCCGTGCAAATTAAAGCATTGGATATTGAGAAACAAAAGATTCAGGAAAAGATCAAAGTCATTGATGGCTCTATTGATGGAGAAAAACTCAAAGCGGCTAAAGCCGCTATCGTTGAGGCTGAAAAGAAAATCGAAGCTCAGCAAGAAGCCTTAGATAAGGCCAATGAGAAAATTCACGAAATTCAGAAACAAATTTACGTTCAGAATATGAGCAATGGTATCAACGGCTCACAAGCAGCTGCCTACCAGTTTAAGTACGAACATGCTTTGGTTGAAAAACACATGGAGCAAGCGAAGGAATTGAAATTAAAGTTCGATGATTTCAAGGCCAAGGAGCTAGCTGGGAAAGATAACCTCAAAGGTCTCCAGGCCCAGGAACTTGTTGCTCAAAATGAAGTCAAAGCAATCATGGCAGAGAAGACTGCTGCAGAAAAAGAAGTCAAAGACCTCACTGGAAGTAAGGACCTCATGCTTCAGGCGATGGCCGGAACTGAAAAAAATCTAATTTGGGCCATGAGAAATGCTCCTTTCACTGATTACCTTGACCCAACCGTAAAAATCCGTCAGTTTGTTGTTGAAAACGTTACTGATGACCGTTATTTCCAGCATGTTCCTAAAATTGATCGCTGTACGACTTGTCACGTTTTTGCTGACAAGCCAGGCTTTGAAGATCAGCCAAATCCTTATAAAACTCACCCCAAACTTGATACGTTGGCACTTGGACCTAACTCTGCTCACCCGATTAAAGACTTCGGCTGTACTTCTTGTCATGGTGGTGTCGGAGATCGTGTGAACGATTTTAATGCCCCAGCTCACATTCCACAAAATGCTGAACAGGCCAAGCTGTGGAAAGAAAAATATCACTGGCACGAGCCTCATAAAATTCCTCAGCCAATGCTTCCTCTTCAATACACAGAAGGTATGTGTATGAAGTGTCACAAAGGTGTAGACCGTATTCCAACGGCTGATAAGTTAAATCAAGGTCGTCAGACAATTGAGCAGTATGGCTGTTACGGTTGTCATAAAATTGAGGGATGGCAGCATCATAAGAAAGCTGGCCCTTCTCTTCAAAAAATCTCAGGAAAGGTTTCTAAAGAGTGGATTAAAAACTGGATTTGGTCTCCGAAATCATTTAATCCAAAATCGAAAATGCCTTCTTACTTTAACCAGTTAAATAATTCTCGACCTGAATTCAAATCTAAGAATATGGCCGAAGTTAATGCCATGGCCGAATATATCTACCGCACTTCGCGGGAATATAAGCCATTCCAAAAATACTCTGCAGGATCTCCAGATGCCGGTAAAGAACTTATTGAGACCGTCGGTTGTGTTGGCTGTCACATGGTTGAAGGTATAGATGATAAGTGGAATAAGCTTAATCAGAAGAAAGGAACTTATCTGACAGGTATTGGTTCAAAAGTTGATCCTGATTGGTTAGTTTCATGGCTTAAAAAGCCGTCGCACTATCAGGAAGATACAGTCATGCCTTCTTTCCGTTTAACGGATAAAGAGGCAAATGATATCGCTTCTTACCTGTTAAGTTTAAAGAACAAACAGTTTGCTGAGCTTGAATTTCCAGAAATCAATAAAGACCTGAGAGATGAAATTCTTGTTCAGGATTACTTCTCAGCTTTTGATACTCTCGCTGCTGCTAAGAAAAAACTTTCCGCAATGTCTGATGACGAAAGAACTATGGAGCTAGCTAAGCGTTCGATTAATAAGTATGGCTGTTATTCATGCCATAATATTAATGGGTATGAGGGAGACCTTCCTCAGATTGGTCCTGAATTAACGAAAGAAGGTTCTAAACCTGTAGAGCAATTCGGATTCGGTCAACAGCACCAGGTTCCCCACACTCGTCAGGGTTGGTTGAGACAACATTTAAAATCTCCAAGCATCTGGGATGTTGGTGTTCCTAAACCATTTAAAGACTTAAACAAAATGCCGAATTTCTATCTTAATGATGAAGAGATCGAATCAATCGTGCTTGTTCTCCTGGGCCAGGTCAGCGATCGTGTTCCACTTGCAGGACAAAAAGTTCTAAATGCGAATGAGAAGTTTTACGAAGACGGTATGAAGATCGCTAATCAATACAACTGTTACGGTTGTCACAAAATTGATGGTGTCGGCGGAAAACTCTCTGAAGGCTTTGAAGATCAAAACTACGGTCCTCCTTATTTAACACGTGAAGGTTTCCGTGTTCAGACTGATTGGTTATACGACTTCCTTCAGAATGTTCACCCTATTCGTTCATACGTAAAAGTGAGAATGCCATCATTTAATTTCAAGCATGATGAATTGAATAAGCTTGTTATGGGATTCAGCTCTGGAGCAGGTCAAAATACTTTTGATGCTCCAACGCGTGTAGAGTGGGAGCCTGGTGAAAGAGAAGCGGCTCAGAAAATCTGGAATGAATTGGCCTGTACGACTTGTCACACAGCTGGATTCAATAAGGATGCGCCACAAGCTCCGGATCTTCATTATGCTAAGAACCGTCTGCGCCCTGAATTCATGGACGCCTGGATTGCGAATCCACAATCGTTTATTCCTTACACAAGCATGCCTGCTTTCTGGGATGACGGTAATGGTAAACTTCAGTCTGCGGTAGAAGGCGTCTTGGACAATGATCCTAAACGTCAGATTCAGGCAGTTAGAAAATTAGTTCAAGAATTTGGCTATGATAGAAGCCCAGTTCCTTTTCCAAAGAATCAGTAACTAAATAAAAAATGGGCCCGAAAGGGCCCTTTTTTTTGCCAAAATATTCCTAATAATTAGTTCATTAATATCCGAAAAATAAAATCATTTCCCCGTTGACATATTTGAGCGTGATCTACTATCTTTGCATCTCGCGTTTTTGATGTTGTGGGGGTGTAGCTCAGCTGGGAGAGCGGTAGCTTTGCAAGCTTCAGGTCGTCGGTTCGATCCCGTCTGGCTCCACCACTTCTTTTAGAGCGCCGCGCAGTCTCTGCGCCTGGCAGCTCTTGCCGGCATCCATGTTTGAAGGAAACAACAGTTTCCGCGCGCGTTTCACGCGACGCGGTTGGACTACATTGACATCGTGAAGAGGAGATATGCCTGGGACGTCCAGGCCTGCAGCAATGCAGGTTGAAGACGTCACCTGAGAGCATTCTGTTGTCGTGAGACGCAGGATGTGGAGGGGCTGGGGCTGCCGTGAGGCGGCTTAGGTACTGGGTTTATCTTGATGAATTCTGGTCTTTCTACAATGCTTTTCCAAGCCGAGTGTCGAAACCTGACAAGTTCCTTGAACGGGATTTTGAAGGACGTAGCACAGGATGAGCATTGCTAATGAGAGCGATCAAGTGACTTAAGGGCATCTGGTGGATGCCTTGGCGGTAAGAGGCGATGAAGGACGTGGTACGCTGCGA
>DLGL01000010.1:40309-40452 GCA_002482685.1 Bacteriovoracaceae bacterium UBA7695
ATATCCGAATGGGGAAACCCACCTTCGACTCCTTGAAATTCGCATCCGGAGCAATCCGGGTTCGGATTTCAGGGTGTCATAAGAAGGTATCTAGCCCTGAATATATAGGGGTTTAGAAGCAAACCCAGGGAACTGAAACATCT
>DLGL01000003.1 GCA_002482685.1 Bacteriovoracaceae bacterium UBA7695
CCTGTAGTATATGATGCTGTATTCATCGGAGCTGGACCTCACAACAGTATTGCACTCAACGCTTTCCGTGAGGCCAATCCAAAACTACGGGCCTTAGTAATTGAAGCCTCAGAAGATTTTGGTGTATTCGATGCTCTTAAAGGGTTTGATATTAACACGCCAGAGTTTTTAAAAAAATCTGGTAACACCTATCCCGCTTCAGCTGTTCAGCTAAAAGATTTCAACTTAAGTAAACGCGTCTACGCCAGTGCAGAAAATTTAGGTGATTTAACTCAAGCAGCTTACCTATCAGCCGATACCGACATGCTTTTCAAAAACAAAGTAGTGAAGTGGAGTAAGGAGCCTAGCCCTGGTGCCTGGCCTGCTCCTCATAAATNNACCAGTTCTGGTTTAACTATTTATACACATGCCGATATAGCGGGAACCGGATTTGGTAATCCTATTACACGCTTAAAAGACCCAGCATCGATTGAGCTCGTCAGCAAACTTGAAAAAGAAATGAGAGCAACTAACCTTGCTCAAAATGCAACGTTTGCTCCCAAAGCTATTTCGGTCGATGACTTTGTAGGCCTTGCTGCAGATGACGTAGCTTTAGGTCGAGCACCTATGGCACGCTACAAAGGTAAAAAAGTTCTCATAATTGGTTCTGGTGATGGAGGGAACATTGGTATTGAAGCTGCTGCTGGTTTAAACCCAGCTCTGAATCCACGCGGTCTTAAAGCCGAAGTTGAAACTATCTGGCTAGGACAGGAGGCTCCAAACGGAAGTGAGTTCTTAAAAACCCTCAACGATCGCAAAATCAACCGTTATGGAAAAATCTCTCAAGCAATGGACGATGGAGCAGTTAAACCGGTGAATGGCTATCTAGCACGAGTAGAAGAATTTAAAACTGCTTCGGGTGAAACAAGGTTTAAAGCGTACTACACAACTAAAGAGGGAACTGCCATCGCTGAGCCTTTGGAAGTGGATCATTTGGTTTTCTCAACTGGATATCCAAACGATCCAAAAACCATCTCTCCTTTGTTTGAAAAAATGGCCAAGAGTGGAAATGCAGCAGGAGATGAAATTGCTTACGCCGATGTGCCTGGACGCGTAGATGATTTTACTCCTTATGAACAGTTCAAGCGTGACGGTCTTATTTCAAAGCAAGTCACAATCAATGGAAAACCTGAAAATGTATTCCTGGTTGGTAACGTAGCCAAGGTTCATATTGGAAGTGCGGACTGGGATATCCCAACAGGTGGGTTAATTGATATTAATGGTCCCCGGTCCGCAGCTACAGGTAAATTAGTTGCTGACCAAATCACCGCCCAGAGAGGAATGAAAAACGTTCATACCGTTTTAAAAACTGAACCTGGTAAAGTTGCAGCCTTTAAAATTAACCCTAAAATTGTGGCCGCAAAATCAAACCTGTTGAACGATCTACCAATCGCAAATGTAGACATGAAGATCCAATTAAACAGATCATTACGTGATTTTAAAACTGCACCTAATGGTGAGTTCAACCTGCAATTTACCAAAAATAAATCAGGGGAATACTACATTACAGTTAAAGGACTTGATGCCAAGAGTTCATCTGAGGTGGTGAGTGCTCTGTCTAAGAATCCTGATCTTATAAAAGATTTAAAAAGCTTCTCAAGTTTAAATCAGAACACAGTAGAGGTAAAACTCATGACTCGCTCGAATGGGCAAATCAAGTTTGAAACTATTGAAATGGGGAGAACCATAGCTTCCCAAGTGAAATAAAAAAAGGGCCATCTTGCGATGGCCCCTCAAGTATTTAATCTTTATTGCTAAAAATTAAGCGAATTTTTGAAGGATAAGGAATGAGATACCAAACCCGAAAAGAACTAGAGACTCGATTAGTGCAAGAGCAAGAATCATTGGAGTCTGAAGTTTATCAGCAGCAGCTGGGTTACGAGCAATACCTTCAAGAGCTACAGAAGCAGCTTTACCTTGAGCGTATGTACCACCGAAAACAGCAGCAGCGAATGCGATAGCAGCAGAAAGAACAACCCATGAATTAACGTTTTCCATTTAAATTTCCCTTTGTTGGAATAGTGATTTTAGTGATGTGCCTCGTGCTCACCATGATCGTGATGAGCAGTCGCCATACCAATATAAATCATTGTTAGTAGTGCAAATACGAACGCCTGAAGAAAACTTACGAAAATCCCCATGGCGTAGAATGGGATCGGAACGATGTATGGAACAAGTTCCGAAAAGATTCCCAAGATCAAGTGATCCCCATCCATGTTCCCGCGTAAACGAAGAGCAAGAGAAAGAGGACGGACTGAAATTGAAATAATCTCGATTGGGAAAATCAATATGGCCAATGCTGGCATTGGACCTGCGAAGTGTTTAAGGTAGTTAACAATACCAACTGCGCGGATACCTTGAATGTTGAAATATAAGAATGTGAAAATCCCCAATGCCAAAGTTGTGTTCAAGTTTTGGTTCGGAGACATAGACCCCGGGAATACACCCAAGATATTATTTAAAAGAATGAAGCAGAAGCAGAAAATTACGTAAGTAAAATAGCGACGGGCACTTTCTTCACCCATTACAGATTTTGCAGTTGAGTACATCATCTGGCCTAAAGACTCCACGATGTTTCTCACTGTAATTCCTTCATCAGGAATAGTGATGTTTTTAACAGCAGAAACTTTTGCACGGTAGATGAAGCCAACCAGTAAAAAAACTAATGAACCAAAAATAAGAGCTAAGGTATGGGCCGGAATATGAAATGTATGTGATGCATTGGTAAAGAAATTGTATCCACCACTTGCCCAAACTGAATTAGTGAAGAGAAATGCAATTAAATACAAATATTTCATGTGTTTCCTAGAAAATTTAATAGTTGTTTTTAATACTAACAACTTGAATTATCAATTGGAAAATCATCAAAAGCATCACTTTAGGGACAAGTGCAGAGTTATAAAAATAGATCAGGATCAGAATGCTGCCAAGGAGCATCATTTTACAAAACATGAGAAAGAGAATCTTCTTCAAGGAATTTTTTGACGCTTCGCTTGAACCGGTCATGGACTGGGCCAGCTCGGCAATTATTTTAACCAGCAAAGTGTGGTTAGCAACCAGCAGAAGCAGGGCACCTATAAGGGCCAGGGTATCATTGAGGGCACCCCAGCCTAAGACCAAGGCCGTAATGAGGTTTAAACTTGAGAGCTGGTAAAACTTTTTAGTTACTTTTTTTTCCATGAGACCTGAATCATTTTGAGTAATATTAGGACGACTGAGGTTATGAGAATGATCTGGGCCCAACCTTGCGAGATATACCCAGCTTTAACAACTTCCTGGAAAAAGAAAAAAATGCCAAGAATAGTAGAAGGTAGCCCCAGGGCCAGAGCTAATGCTTTCTGCCAACTTTTCATCTAAATGCCTTCCTGAAAATTTTCCCTAAGATAGAGAACTTAGCGCTTTCTGGCAACCCGACGAGCAAATAAGGATTTTAACCTCGCCCTTAAAACATCAGGATTGGGGTAACTGGGGAGGAGTGAGTAATAGATATTATAGGCTTCTTTAAGTTTTTCATTCGATTCGTAAGCGTTGGCGATTAAGAACTTCACTTTCACAATCTGATCTTTGCGCCTCTCACGTTTTAAATACTCAAGCCAATACTCTACAGCTTGATCCCAATTCTTGTTATAGAATTCAATCAGACCCATTTGGTTATAAGCTTCCACGTAATAGGGATTGGTGGGCTGACTGATAATCTGATTAAATGCTTCCCGTGCTTTATTATACTGACCCATTTCAAAATACGACTCACCCACTCGTAAAAAATAATAATCATAATTCCCTAAACGAGGCTTAACCTTCATAAGGATTTGGTAAGCACGGATGGCTTCAGTGTAATTCTTCGCAAAACTAAAATTAATATCAGCAATTTTCTCGAGTGATTTTACCTGCCAAAGAGGATCATCCACGTTTTCTACAATGAATTGATAATACTTAAGGGCCTTAACCTGTTCATCCAGATAAAGATAATATATCTCTGCCAACTGATAGTTGATTTTGGTTTTAATAATCTTTGAAGGATTTTTTTTGAGCACACGTTCGTAGAGCTCAACTGCTTTAGAAAAATTCTGTTGATCTACATATTTTTGGGCCGACAGGATGTCTTGATTGAGTCCTGAGGTAAAGTCACATGAACTAAACCCCAGGACCATCAATAGAATAAATAGTTTACTGAACAGGAGGTGTTTCAGTTGATTCACCTTCAGATGGTTCCCCGCCTGGAGTTTCTTCATCTGGATCAAGAATCTTTTCTACCGCAACAACCATTTCATCGGTTTTCACATTAATCAGACGAACACCTTGAGTGTTACGACCTAAGAGTGAAATTCCAGAAATCTTAGTACGGATTACCTGACCTTTATCTGTAATGATCATAAGATCATCTTTATCTGTGACCGGAAGGATGCCCATAATAGTTCCGGTTTTCTCAGTGAGTTTCATCGCTAAGATACCTTTACCACCACGAGACTGTTTACGATATTCTTCAGCTGCTGAACGTTTACCGTAACCACGAGAAGTAACTGTCAGGATTTCTGATTTATCATCAATCACTTCCATACCGATAACTTCTTCACCATCTTCAAGGCTCATCCCTTTCACACCTTGAGACACACGGCCTTGCGGACGACAATCATCTTCAAAGAAACGAATTGATTTACCACCTGATGAAGCAAGAAGAACGTCTTTCTTACCATCTGTGATTCTTACGGCAAGTACGGCATCTCCATCCACAACCTTGATTGCTTTAAGACCGTTCTGGCGCATATTTTTGTATTCAGAAAGTTCAGACTTTTTGACGATCCCTTGCTTAGTAGCAAAGATCAGGAATGATCCTTCAGCTTCTTTAGGTACTGTAATAATCTCTTGAACTTTTTCGTCCGAAGGAACATTGATAATGTTCACAACGTTACGACCTTTCGAAGTCCGTTGACCTTCAGGGATCTGGTAAACCTTAATAGAGAATACTGTTCCCTTATCTGTGAAGATCATCAAGGTATCATGAGTATCTGCAGTGAAAATTGAAGTGTAGAAATCGTCATCGAGATCTGCACCTTTCACACCTTTACCACCACGTTTTTGTGAACGATAAGTATCGATGGCCATACGCTTGAGGTAACCCTTCTGGGTAATCGTCACGATAACTTCTTCATTTTTAATCAGATCTTCCATCTGGATTTCATCAGCTTGCGCGATGATCTCAGTACGACGAACATCTCCGTAGTTTTCACGGATATCAAGGAACTCATTACGAATAATAAGTTTGATTTCTTCTTCAGAACCTAAGATAGATTCTAAACGGAAGATCTCTTTCATGATGGCTTCATAGTCGGCAATGATCTTATCTCTTTCAAGACCAGTTAATCTTTGAAGACGCATATCGAGGATTGCTTGGGCCTGAATCGGAGACAGAGTAAATCTCTGCATCAACTGATCTTTAGCCTGGGCCGGACCTTCAGCTTTTTTCACAAGTTCAACAATCTCATCGATATTTTCTACCGCGATTTTGAGACCTTCTAAAATATGAGCGCGCTCTTTAGCTTTTTTGAGTTCATAAGTCGTACGACGGATAACGATCTCACGACGGTGCTCAATGAAGCACTGAAGTTGCTCTTTAAGATCCATAACCTTCGGCTGACCGTTATAGATTGAAAGGAAGATGATACCGAAAGACACTTGCATCTGAGTCTGTTTGTATAAACGGTTAAGTAATACAGAAGCAGATTCACCACGTTTCACATCGATAACAACACGAATACCTTCACGAGAAGATTCATCGCGGATATCAGAAATACCTTCGATTGCTTTCTCACGAACTAGATCCGCAATTTTTTCAATCAAGCGAGCTTTGTTAACCTGGTAAGGAATCTCAGTGATAACGATTTTTTCACGATCGTTTTTCCCAACTTCAATATCAGCTTTGGCACGAACTTGAATAACACCGCGACCAGTGTGATAAGCAGATTGAATTCCAGCTGTACCGTGAATCGCTCCATAAGTCGGGAAATCCGGACCAGGAATATGTTTAATTAAATCATGAACAGTAATTGAATCATCATCAATCAAGGCGAGTAGTCCGTTCATCACTTCCGTTAAGTTATGAGGAGGGATGTTGGTTGCCATACCTACGGCAATACCTGAAGAGCCGTTAATCAATAGGTTTGGAATTTTAGTAGGAAGAACTGTTGGCTCCTGAAGGGATCCATCATAGTTATCCTGCCAATCAACCGTTTCTTTATCGATGTCACCCATCATATCGTTGGTGAGTTTCATCATACGAACTTCGGTATATCTCATGGCCGCAGCGTTATCTCCGTCAATCGAACCGAAGTTTCCTTGACCGTCGATAATTGGATATCTCATAGAGAATTCTTGCGCCAAACGAACCATCGCTCCGTATACAGCTGAGTCACCATGTGGGTGATACTTACCGATAACGTCACCGACCACACGTGCAGACTTCAAATATGGTCTATTGTGATAGTTGTTAAGCATGTGCATCGCAAACAACACACGTCTATGAACGGGTTTAAAACCGTCACGAACGTCAGGAAGTGCACGACCCACGATTACTGACATCGCGTAATCCAGGTAACAACTCTTCATCTCATCCTGGATGAGAAGCGGAGTTATGTTTCCGTGATTGTGATTAGCATTATTATTTTCTTCGCTCATATTTCTGAATCCTTAAAATAATTAAATATCGAGGTTACGCACATTCAGAGCATTTGTTTCCACAAATTCTCTTCGTGGTTCAACCTGATCACCCATGAGTACCGAAAACACCTGGTCAGCATCAATCGTATCTTCGATTTTTACCTGCAGGAGTGTGCGGTTTTTAGGATCCATCGTGGTCTCCCAAAGTTGTTCTGGGTTCATCTCTCCTAATCCCTTATAACGTTGGATATAGGCGCCCTGACGACCATCTTCTGAAACAAATTTCGCAAAAGCCTGAAGGCCTTCATGAGTTGAAGCATTGGCCTGGTCTTTTAATTTGAAACTAGATTTTAAGTATTTTTGTATACCTTCGTATTGATTCATAAGACTTGCAAATTCCGCAGAATCAGCAAACTGTGTTCCAATCTTAAAATTCTTCGTTTTAAGAGCTGACACAACTTTAACTCGGATCTGGTAACCAAGGTTTTTCAGATCTTCATCTACGTGAAGTTCATACTTTTTAAGTGAAACATGATCCGGAGAATTGAGTTTGTCCCCAATCATCTTGATAAATGCTTCAAGTTTATTTTTATCTTTCATCATATCAGCGCGAAGAGTTGCGTCTTCCACTAACGTTTTGAGGAAAGCTGAATCGTAATGACGATCATAAGAATCCAGAGATTCATGGTAATTTCTAAACTTATTAACCAGTGTTTTTACTGTTTCAGTCTCAGTGGCCACACCATCAATTTCAATAGTTGTGTCGTTAAGAGCTGAAGATACGAGATAAGCTTCAAGTTCTCCACCATCTTTGAGGTATCTTTCGTTTTTCCCTTTTTTGTAACGGAAAAGCGGTGGTTGAGCGATGTACAGGTGTCCACGTTCAACGATCTCTGGAAGGTGACGATAGAAAAGTGTCAGAAGTAGGGTACGAATGTGTGAACCATCCACGTCCGCATCTGTCATGATCACGATCTTATAATAACGAAGTTTCGCTACATCGAATGAATCTTTACCGATGGAAGTTCCAAGGGCCTGAACCAGCATCTTGATCTCATCGTTTGATAACATTTTATCGTAACGAGCTTTTTCAACGTTTAGAATTTTACCTTTAAGAGGTAGTACGGCTTGCGTACGACGATCACGTCCTTGCTTAGCCGATCCACCTGCAGAGTCACCCTCTACGATGTAGATTTCGCAAAACTCAGGATCTTTTTCCTGGCAGTCGGCCATCTTCCCTGGAAGACCAGAGAAATCCAGCACTGACTTACGACGGGTAAGTTCACGAGCTTTTCTAGCTGCTTCACGAGCGGCAGCAGCGTCGATTGATTTTTTAAGAATGGTTTTACCCACATTTGGATTTTCTTCTAAGAAAATCTTAAAGCGGTCACCCACTAATGAGTTAACAATCCCTTCAACTTCAGAGTTACCAAGTTTTGACTTAGTTTGACCTTCGAATTGAGGGTTGGTGAGTTTAACTGAAATAATCGCAGTTAAACCCTCACGCATATCATCGCCGGTAAGAGCGATTTTGATATTTTTAAGGATGTTATTATCTTTGGCGTAGTTGTTAAGAACGCGCGTAAGAGCTGTTTTGAAACCAGAAACGTGAACACCACCTTCCGGCGTGTTGATGTTGTTGGCATACGACGTAAGAGTTTCTGTGTAACCATCAGTCCACTGAAGGGCCACTTCCACTTCGTAATTATCACGAGACTGGAAGAAATAAATCGGCTCTTTGTGAATGGGAGTTTTAGCACGATTTAAGTACTGAACGAACTCTGCCAGACCACCTTCATAGTGAAAAGTTTCACCTTTTTCCGAGCGCTCATCCTGCAGAGAGATTTTTAAGCCTTTATTCAGGAAAGCCATCTCGCGGAAGCGGTTAGCAAGTGTATCGTAAGAATATTCGTGAACTTCAAAGATTTCGTTATCTGATTTGAAAGTTACCGTTGTCCCGCTTTCATTTTCTGGACAATCACCAATCACTTTTAAAGGTTCTTTGGCCGCTCCATAAGCGAAATCCAGACGGTGAAGTTTTCCATGTTTTTTAATATCAATGCGCACCCATTTTGAAAGGGCGTTTACAACTGAGGCACCAACTCCGTGAAGACCACCGGAAACTTTATAAGCTCCTCCGTCTTCATTGAATTTTCCACCTGCGTGAAGTTTTGTGTACACAATTTCAGCCGCTGAAACACCTTCACCTGGAACCATATCAACAGGAATCCCACGACCGTTATCTACAACAGTGAGTGAGTTATCCACGTGAATGATCACATTGATGTCAGTACAATAGCCAGCTAGTGCTTCATCTACCGCGTTATCAACAATTTCATACACACAGTGGTGAAATCCACGGAAACCAGTGTCTCCAATGTACATACCAGGACGCTTTCTTACGGCCTCTAAGCCTTCAAGAATTCTGATCTTGTCTGCGGTGTATTCGGTGTTAACTTTCGAAATAGAATCAGGAGTTTGATTCATTCAGATGCTCCAATCCATGGTTATTTAAGCTTTCCATGTTCAATAAAAAACTTTTTTGATTCAGGTATACGTTCAAGTTCTTGCCTAAAGTTTTCATTGGCCGTCGAGATCAGAACCTGAAACTTTTTAGTTTCCAGATAAGTGATCAATTTTTTCCATCTCTGGCTGTCCAGCTCCCCGGAAACGTCGTCGATAAGCACAATAGGATAAGAGGTAAATTTATACCGAAAAAGCTCGATATAGGCAAATATAAGGCTCAGAAATGCCATTTTTTGTTGGCCTAGAGAACAGAACTCAAACGCATTGAGTCCATCGAAGCTAAAAATGAAGTCATCACGGTGAATTCCCACCTGGGTTACTTGCGCTTTTATGTCGATTAGTTCTTGGTGACGATAGAAGTCAAATATCTTCTGAGCATCCCAATGAACAAACATACTATCGAGGTCTAGTTCAAGCTTATGTTCTTCAGAAAAAATGGCTTTAAAAGTTGGTGTAATGTGTTGGTTCAAATCGTGTAAAAATTCATGGCGTTTTCTAGTCAGTAAACTTGAATACTCTGCGATCTGTTCATCAATCGCCCTCAATTGAGCAGAGACATTCCGCCCACCCATACCCAGGACTGAATTTCGAAATCTAATCGCCTTCTGAAAACGCCCTAGAACCTGTTTAAATTCCTTATCAATTAAGGCCAGATGAGAATCAAACCACTGCCTGCGAAACGTAGAGCTTGTATGAAATGAATAGGAATCAAATGGATTAATAAATACTGATGTTGAAGGGGTCTTAGATTTCTCAAAAACGTTATTTAGATATCTTTCCTCTAATTCGTCTGTCATGCGAAGAGAATAAGCTATTAGTTCGGCTTCGTTTTCAAAAGCCGATTGAATAATAATTTCGGGACTCGCACCTTCGATATTAATCATCTGCGAATAGCCGGTATTTTTTCGAAACGATTTTTTATTTGTGAGGAGGTAAACGGCTTCTAAGAGATTAGTTTTACCGTTTCCATTTTGACCGAAAATGCAGTTAATTCCAGTGGAAAATTCAAAAACATCTTTGCCAAGATTTCTGAAATTTTGCGCCTGTAATTTTTTAACTTTCCAACAATCCATCCACAATTAGAGTTTTAAAGGCATGATAATTCCCAGAAATTCTGGAAGATCGTCAGCTTTAATCACTACCGGGCTCAACTCATTGTTGAATTCAAAAGTCACATCAGTTTCATTTAAAACCGAAAGACTCTCAATTAGGTACTTAGCATTAAAACCGATTTCAGTGGCCTTACCATCGTAAGCAATAGGCAATGTTTCATTGGCCTGCCCAAGTGCTGGATGGTTCGTAGAAATGGTTAAAACGTTCGAGGCAACGTTCATTTTCACACCGTTAGTCTTTTCATTAGAAAGGATCTTAATCCGTTTAACGGCATTTAAAATGGCATTTCTATCGATATGAAAACGGTTAGTGGTCTTTGAAGGGATCACAGTCTGATACTTAGGGTATTCTCGAGCAATTAATCGAATTGAAAGATAGTACTCATTTCGTGCATTCACGAACATGAACGAATCATCGAGAGAAATAATTGCATCGTCTTCCGGGTAAGTATCTGCAATTTTTTTAAGTTCTGAAATCCCTTTACGTGGAACGATAACCCCATCAGCAAGAAACTTATTTTCGCCGATAAATTCATGAGTATCTAAAAGGGCGAGCCTGTGTCCATCAATCGCTACAGCTCGAAGCTTAGAGTCAGTCATCTGAAGATAAATACCATTAAGGTACAATCTCGTCTCATCAGTTGAAATTGCATGAGACGTTTTATTAATAATGTGAGCGATTTGTTTTGTTTTTAACCGAAATTCAGAACTTTGATTTTGAAAATTTAATTGAGGAAACTCATCAGCACTTGTGATGAGAAGCGAGTAATTAATACTTTTGCAGTTCAAATTTAAAAGATTGTTTGAATCAACATTTAAGTGAAGTTCTTCATTTGGAAGTTCTCTTAAAATATCAGATATGTTTTTGCTGTTTATGCAAAAGCTACCTTCAGTTTCGATTTTCGCATTTAGGATAATTTTTGCAGAAACTTCCAAGTCTGTTGCAATCAGTTCAAGTTTCTGACCTTGGGATCTGATTAAACAATTTGTTAAGATCGGTCGTGAATTTTTCTTATCAACGACTGATAGAACTTTATTGATAGCATCACGTAGTACGTGGGCCTGTATTGTGAGTTTCATAATTCTTCCTTTAGCGGTTTGAAGGTTTTAACTTTTGCTAAACGCTTTATCAAGTATGGGTGCCTTCAAGGATCCTGGAATCTTTCCCTCTTAGTATTATATTTATATATATTCTTAATACTATTAAGCGCGGACAATGTTGATGGAATCTAAAGATTTAAGTGATTCAAAGCGTTTACATTAGTATTTTCCTAATTCTTTCCACGTATGATTAATTAGGCCAATGTTTTACATGCGTATATCATTCGAAATATTGGGATAGATTTTGATTCATCCACACTTATATTAAGAGTTTTGTGTTCTTGCACCATATCAACCACGATATTTGTTTCTACTCAGTACAGTGTTTAAGATTTCAGTTAACAAGTTTATCCACATTGGGGAACAAATCGTTGTGGATAAAAAGTTGTCCACATTTTGTTGTGTGAACTTGTTAGTCTGGCTTCGCAACGCAAATATTAAGAAGGCGCGACAAAGCCTCCAGAGATTTTCTGGAGACTTTATACAGTGCTTATTGTGTGGAAATGGGGATAACTTTGAAAATTAAACTAGAGCTGTTTTTCGATATCGAGAACTTGCTGGGCCAATACTGATTCAACCTTAATGCGGTCGCGGATTGTATTAATAGCGTGAAGAACAGTTGAGTGGTCACGACCACCGAAATACTGACCATTATCCTTGAGCGTGGGCTTAATCAGCTTATTGATTAGATACATTGATACCTGGCGGGGTAGAGCAACTTCTTTAGTCTTGGCCTTACCACGGAGGTCTCCCAGAGGGATTTTATAATAATTAGTAACTACTTTGGTAATAGACTCAATAGTAATGTGCTTTTGATTTTCAAGCTCTTCATTGAGGTTTAAATGCTCTTTAGCCACTTCCAGGTCAATATCCACTTTAAGGATCGACGTAACGGCACCTAGCTTAATCAAACAGCCTTCAAGCTCACGTATGTTACTCTTCACACATTTCGCGATCAGGTTAACTACGTCATCACTTAGATAAATATCTTTCTCGATTGCTTTCTTTTTTAGAATGGCTATTCGAGTTTCTAAATCAGGCTGCTGAACTTCAACTGGTAGAGCGGAAGATAACCGCGTACGAATCCTATCTTCAATTCCATCAATTTCTTTTGGTGGTTTATCCGAGGTGAAAACAAGCTGTTTTCCTCTTTCCATTAGTTCGTTAAAAATATGGAAGAACTGATCCTGAGTTCCCGAACGATTCTTGAGCTCATGGATATCGTCAATTATCAGCACATCAGTTTTTTCAACATATTTTGATCTGAATTCTGTAAATTTTTGATCTCTCATGGCCTGGATCATTTCATTCATAAACTTATTGGCCGATGTGATACAGATCCTCATGCTTGGCTTGTTGCTTTGTACACAATTAGCAATAGCATGGATTAAATGTGTTTTTCCAAGTCCCGAATTTCCATAAACATAGAGAGCGGGATAAGTCCTGCCTGGATCTTTGGCCACGGCCATCGCCAGTGCGTGGGCAATATTATTTGAGGGACCAATAATAAAATTCGCAAATGTTTTTTGAGTATCAATTTGAGAAGATGGAGCAGGGGACATGTGCTCAATGACCTGGGAATCAACGGCTTTAAACAGATCATCCTTGGTTGGTGCCAGATCCTGGATATAGAAAGAGTTAGACTTAGCTACTTCCGGTGTCTTTTTAGTCAGCGACTTAAGAATATTTTCTTCGTTAGATGATGAGGATGAGTTTGATCCTAAAACCTGAACATCCAGCTGGTACTCTTTTCCTAGAATTTCCATCAAGGCTTGCTTGATAGTTTCCATATAATGAGTTTCGATCATTTTTTTTATGAAGCTAGTCGTCACAACAAAGTCCACGATGTCGTGATTTATAGCAGATACAGTAAACGTGTTCGCAAAATAGGCATGAAACTTATTCGGGTTCACCAGGCTTCGGATATGTTCCAAAAGGGCTTCCGTAATAGTTTTCAGCTCATCTGAACCGAATTCAGGTGCTAGTTTGGGCTGGGAAGCAGTCACAGTTTTCAATGTTTGCTCAATAATAACGGGATGAACCGTCATTTCGGCTTTTTTAAGTGCATTTGGCACTTCATTGAGACCATCGAGCTTCAGAAAATGATCAAAAGGAAACTTTTGTGTCATTGATCCTACAAATTTGATTGAGTAATGTTTAAAAAGTTTGAGAGAAGTAACACTCCCCCATTTCAATTTCAATCACTGGCCTCTAACAAGACCTTACTCTGACGCGATCGTTTATAAATCTTATTGACTCCGATGAGATTTTACCGTAGATAATTGTTTCCCAAATCAAGCAAAGTACCTTTTCGAGGAAGAACATATGAGTATGCAAAAAAGAACATGGCAACCAAAGAAGACTAAGAGACTTCGTGATCACGGATTTCTTAAACGTATGTCTTCAGTTGGCGGTAAGAAAGTAATCGCTCGTCGTCGTGCTAAAGGCCGCGCGAACCTTACTGTTTCTACTGGTACTAAGTAATAAGTAAGTAAGAAGAATAGTTAATGACCGGGCCTGCCTCGTTCACCTTACCTAAATCTCTCAAGCTGACCCAAAAAAAAGATTTTGAATACCTTCGTGAGCAAAGCCTTAGGGGTTTTGCTCACCCGTTGGTTTGTTTTTATAAGCCGTCTGCTTTACAGGCTTCGCACGCCCGCTTTGCCCTTAGTGTTTCTCGTAAAATAGGTAAATCCCACGACAGAAATAGATATAAGCGCCTTCTAAAGGAAGCTTTCCGCAAACATCCGGATCTTCGCTACAAATCCCTTGATATGATGTTTGTCATTATCAAAACCCCTGAAAGTGAAGAGCAGCTATTAAATGCGTTCTATAAAGTCGCAAAATACGTTTGCGGTGCGAAATGAATTGGCTGGTCGATAAACTCATCCGGTTTTACCAATATTTTATTTCACCGCTTTTAGGACAGAATTGTCGCTTCTATCCTTCTTGCTCTCAATATTCCCGAGAATGCTTTAAGAAGTTTTCCTTCCCTAAAGCTTTATGGTATTCATCCAAGCGAATTTGCAAATGTCATCCGTATCATTCCGGAGGGGTCGATCCTGTACCCTAATCCGTTGTCTTTATTGGAGAAAAAATGGATTCTGAGCAAAAAAATGCCTTTCTAGCTATCTCTCTTTCGGCCGTGATTTTATTCGGCTGGCAATACTGGTTTGCGCCTAAAAAGCAAGAATCTGCCCCTATAGAGGCACCGGTAACTACTCCAGCTGAAAGGGCCGGAAAAGCGGACACCACTCCAGGCGCTGGTCCTATAGAACCAGCAGTTCAGGTTTCGGCTGCAACATACACAGTTAGCCGTGGGGAAGTCTCAGTTACTTTCGACAGCAATTTAGCGGTTACAGATTTCAAAAATCCTCAAACAGCTTTTGGTTTTAACGACACAGTTGGTGTAGCGAAGCCTTTTAAAGTTCAGTTTGATTTTGGTCAGGGATTCACAACTGTGAATGTTGCCCAGACTGCTGACAATACTTTCTTTGATGCCACTCATGAATTAACGGTGAGTACTAAGTTAGATGAAAAGGGTGTATTGGCGTTTAACGTTTCTTCTTCAAAAGCTTTCCGCTACCGCCTGCAGTTTGTCTCTGAAGCTAAGAAATTAGAGAACGGTCAGCAGCGCTTTTTTGATATCTATACAGATGCACTTACTCACTTAGATGTGGGTGATGAAGATTCAAAAGATCAGGCCATCAAGTGGGCAGGGATTGATTTTAACTATCACCTGTTCGCTGTTTACTTCGAAAAAGACACTAACCTCATTTACAAAAATAACACTGATTCTACTCTGGCGATTCATTCAAATAAGTCTGAAAATGCTATGGCGTTCAACGTTGTTTACGTTAAAAAAGATTACGATTACCTGGCAAGCCTTGGTCACAAGCTTCAAAATGCTGTGGATTTCGGAATCTGGGGCTTCTTTGCTGTATGGATATTAAAAGGTCTTCAGTATTTCTACACATGGTTCCCGAACTATGGGGTTTCAATCATTCTTTTAACTTTCCTCATTCGTATGATCACGTTTCCTCTTCAGTACAAATCCATTGTATCAATGAAGAAACTTCAGTTAGTTCAACCCGAGCTGACAAAGATCCGCGAGAAATTTAAAGATGATCCTCAGAGAATGCAAAAAGAGAGCATGGAGCTTTTCAAGAAATCAGGGGCCAATCCTATTGGTGGATGTCTTCCTCTCGTTCTTCAAATGCCAGTGTTCTTTGCCTTCTATAAAGTTCTCAATAACTCTATTGAGCTAGTAGGTGCGGACTTCATGTTATGGATCCACGATCTTTCAAACAAAGATCCTTACTATGTTCTTCCGGTTCTTATGACAGGGGCAATGTTCCTTCAGCAGAAACTTACTCCCAATACAATTTCTGACCCTGTTCAGAAAAAAATTATGTTGTTCATGCCGATTATTTTCGGCTTCATCATGAAAGATCTTCCTTCAGGACTGAGCTTATACATTTTCGTATCAACTCTTCTGGGAATTCTTCAGCAGGTATTTGTTTTCAACGCTAAAAAAACGTCGACTGATCCTGTTGTGGTATGAAGTTTCTCTATTCGGACGAGCCGATCATTGCCTGCAGTACGTGTAACCACGCAAACGCGGCTTTGGCGGTTCTCCGAATATCTGGTTTCAGGGACTTAAGTCAATTCCGAGCCTTTTTCAGCCATTCTGGTCCTATAGAACCACGCCGGGTTTATTACACAAAACTGATCTCAAAAGATGAAGTCTTAGACGATATTTGTCTGACCTATTTTGAAGGTCCAAAAAGTTATAACGGCGAAAATATTTTAGAACTATCGATCCATGGAAATACTCTCAATACAGAACGCATACTGAAATTCTTTATTGAAGAGGGGAAATGCCGGTTAGCAAATCCTGGTGAGTTCACTTACCGCGCTTTAAAAAATCGCAAGCTCACTTTGTCACAAGTTGAAGGTCTGGATTTATTTCTCAATGCCAATTCTGGATATGCACTCGACCAGGGTCTTTCACTTCTAAGTGGGAACTTGCAGGAGTTATACACCGAGCTCTACGATTTGTTTTTAAAACATAAATCTGCCCTGGAGCTCTCGATTGATTTTATCGATGACGTAGGGGAGGAGACTGCCAAAGGTTATTTCGATACCTCTCTTTTGAATTTCAAAAACAAGTTTGATTCCCTTTCCCGACGAGTTGTTCCAATGGAGCATAATCTTATTCAGCCGGAGATTGTTTTAGCAGGTCTTCCTAATTCAGGAAAAAGTTCACTCTTTAATCACCTGCTAAAAGATGAGAGGGCCATTGTCTCTTCTATACCGGGCACTACCCGAGATTACCTCTCTGAAAGTGTGGTCATTGAGGGAGTAAAATATAAGCTCATTGATACGGCCGGAATTCGCGAGGCTACTGATCTTATTGAAGCGGAAGGAATCAAGCGGACTAAAAAGAAGATGCTACAAAGTTTCTTCTCAGTTCTTCTCATTAATCCCCTTGAGATGAGGGAGGAGTTTGCTGATCTTGCTCAATTAAAATTTGATGCTGTTTATTTCACGCACCAGGATCTTCGTGGATTTTCGGAGGCTCACAAAAAAGTGATCAATGAGTTTCCTCAATTTGGTCCTATGGGGGCAGTTGATTTATTAAAGTCCCAAGATAAGCTAGAGGTTGATCTTTTTTCTCAAATAAACAAAAAATACTCAGATTTAACCAAAAATAAACCAATTTTATTGGATAGACACAAGTTATTGATATCACAGATAGATTCACAACTCACAGTTTATGTAAATCTAGCTACTTATGAAACAGACGTAGCTATTCTCTCTCATGAATTAAATATCTTAGCCTCTTGCCTATCAGAACTCTTGGGTATAGTTTCACCCGATCAAATCCTCAATTCTATTTTTTCAAATTTCTGTATTGGAAAATAGTAATAGTTCCACGTGGAACATTTGATGACGGGAACACATGAATACATTCGACATTACTATTGTTGGTGGCGGTCACGCCGGAATTGAAGCCGCTCAAATTGCCTCGCAGTTTGGACTGAATGTTTCGATCATAACTATGCCTGGAATTGGTCTTGGATCCGCACCATGCAATCCTTCGGTAGGCGGAGTTGGTAAGGGTCAGGTCGTCCGCGAGCTTGATGCTCTCGGTGGCGTTATGGGAATTTTAGCTGATAAAGCTGGGATCCAGTTCCGAGTTCTCAATGACTCAAAAGGCTTTGCCGTACAATCAAGTCGCGTTCAAATTGATAAAGATCTCTATTCGGTGGAGGCTGAAAAGCTCATTTCTAATATCCCAAATATTACGGTCGTACGTGAGAAAGTTCTCGAGATCAAGCCGGCCGCTGACTGCTTTGAAGTCCTCACTACCGAGCGGTCCTATAGGACCAAAAAAATCATTATGACGGTTGGGACTTTCCTCAATGGTAAGCTTCATACTGGTACTTCCCAAGTGAGCGGTGGAAGAGTGGGTTGTGAGCCTTCTAATGGGTTAACGACACTCTTTAGTGAGATCAAGACTCGTCCTTACCGTTTCAAGACTGGAACTCCTCCTAGGCTTGATAAGAATTCTATTGATTATAGCAAACTCGAAGAGCAGCCCTCTGATCCAGCAGTTAGAAACTTTCACTGCCTACATGAGCCCTTTCATCGGTTCTCACGCCAGGTTTCGTGTTATTTGGCCAAAACTAATCCTAATACGATGGAAATTATCCGCGCTAATAAAGAAAAGAGCCCAATGTTTAATGGGCAGATTAAAGGCGTGGGCGCACGTTACTGTCCCTCTATTGAGGACAAAGCTTACCGATATCCGGATAAAAATATTCACCATGTGTTTATTGAGCCAGAAGGTTTAGAGCTCGATACCATGTATCCCTCAGGGATATCCTCTTCGCTTCCTAAGGAAGTTCAGCAGGATTACGTCCGTTCTATGGAGGGATTGGAGAATGCTGAAATAAAGGTCTATGGGTATGCAGTAGAATACGATGTAATCGATACTACTGACTTGAAACTGACCTTGGAGCATGTCCAGATTCCCAATCTTTACTTTGCTGGACAGGTAAATGGGACCTCTGGCTACGAAGAGGCTGCCGGGCAGGGTTTTATTGCTGGATCTAATGCCGCCTTATCCCTTCTAGGCCTAGATCCACTTATATTGAGTAGGCATGAGAGTTATATCGGAGTCATGATTGAGGATTTAACCTCCAACACCCGTGACGAGCCCTACCGACTTTTTACTGCTAGATCAGAAAATAGACTTTTTATCCGTGAAGACAATACGGTTATACGTATGTATCCATACCGAGCGCAGTTATTGCTCAATACTCCTTTGGATAGTTATCAGAGAAAGTTCATTGAATCATATCAAGATCTTTTAGAATTCTGTGATGAGACTATGATTCCGGAAACGTCACCCCTTATGAAAGAATTTGAAGGTGATGGTGAGCTACAACAACTCACCAGGCGTATGTCGGTTACCGAAATTTTGAGACAAGCATGGCTAAATCCTGTTTCTGCGCTTGAGAGGCTGGTAGGTTACCATGGGTTGAGTATTCAAAGCGACCTCGGGCGAACGGTGGCCATTTCGAAGAAATACGATCCATATATCAAAAGAAGTGAGTCTCAATACGAAAAACTCAAAAAAATGGATGGAATGCGCATTGATTGGGAATCTATTTTTGCTTCAACCAACATATCGTTTGAATGCCGCCAAAGAGTTGGTCGGATTAAACCAGAAACATTCGGACAGCTTAAACTTATAGAAGGCATTCGACCTGCTACTCTGGCAGTGGTTGCGGCCAAGGCTCTTTAACATGTTAGATTTTTAGATCCGTTACCTAGAAATATTAAAAACAGATTTGGCAGGACTTAATCTCACTAAGATTTTGGATGCTGATGAGTTTTATAATAAGCAGATCCTAGATTCGATTCTGCCATTTCAGGAGTCAAAACTATTCCAGGATCAAGTGGCTAAAACTGGAGTTGTTGTAGATGTTGGGTTTGGTGGTGGTTTTCCCATTCTTCCACTGGCCAAGCTACTTCCGAAGGTAAAGTTTGTAGGAGTAGAATCAAGAAGGAAGAAAGCTGAAGCCGTGACCTTAATCGCGGAGAAGCTTGGGTTACAAAATGTGACCTTGGTCCATTCAAGATTGGAGGATTTTCTTTTTGACCGACCCGCTACTGTAACCTTTAAAGCTGTAGGAACCATTGGGGATTATCTCCCGTTGATGAATGCTACTCAAAATATGCATACTTTTTTCTATAAAGGTCCTGGCTTCCAGGAATTAGAAGGGGAGCAGGTTACAAAGCTCAAAAAATCATGGAAGCTTCTAGAAAATCAGGAAATAAAAGTCCCGGGGACTCAACAACGTTTCTTGGTTTCTTTTGGATCTAATATTGTTCCACGTGGAACAGCTAAATCCCTTGTCAAACTCTCAGAATTTCTCTAAAACTAGTGACTTGAAACACACATTTGTGAGGACTTAAATGGCTAAAATCATTGCGATTACAAACCAAAAAGGTGGCGTTGGAAAGACGACTACTTCGGTCAACTTAGCCGCATGCCTCGCCGCAGCAGAAAAAAGAACTCTTCTAATCGACCTAGATCCTCAGGGTAACGCTAGTTCTTGTTTAGGGATGGATAAAGAGTCGTTCAATAAGGCCAATATTTACCACGCCCTCATCAACGAAGAGAATTTCGAAAGCTGCATCTATCAGACAGAGCTTCCTTCGCTAGATATCTGTCCTTCAAATAATGACCTGGTTGGAGCCGAGCTTGAACTCGTTCATATGTTCGCCCGTGAATCAAAACTCAAAGTAGCTTTAGAGGCTATCGCCCACAAATACGATTACATCATTATCGACTGCGCTCCATCGCTTAATCTTTTAACGGTAAATGCTTTTACGGCCGCTCACACTTACCTGGTGCCGATGCAGACTGAGTATTTGGCGATGGAAGGTCTTTCTCAATTATTAAATACTGTTCGTCTGATCCGCGCTTCACTCAATCCGAGATTGTCTCTGGAAGGGATTCTCTTAACGATGTATGACTCGCGTAATAATCTTTGTAAGCTTGTTGCCAATGACCTGATGGCCCACTTTAAAGACGATATCCTTAAATCGATTATTCCAAGAAATGTGAAACTTTCTGAGTGCACGAGCTTCGGAAAGCCCATCATTCTTTATGATATAACTTCAAAGGGAAGTGAAGCGTATCTGTCTCTGGCCCGAGAAATCATTCTCAAGTCTGAGAAAAAACCTGAAGCCCCTGCGGCACAGACTAAGCTACCAATTAATAACTCAATCCCTAAATTTGAAGACTATCAAGTCAATTCTCAGGAGTAACCGTTATGCAAAAAAAACCAATTCAACTTGGCAAAGGTATGGCCGCTCTCCTGGGGAATAACCCGTCTGGGAACTATACGGACAGAGTAGAAACAACTGCCCCTATAGAACCAGGAAAAAAAGAACTGATGATTGAAACTCACCCTATGTTGGTTGATGTGGATAAAATTGTCGCGAATAAAGGTCAACCGAGAAAGATCTTTAAAGAGAAAGACCTTCTTGAGCTCTCAGACTCAATTAAAGAAAATGGTGTGATTCAACCGCTTCTTGTTCACGAGAAAGACGGCATGTTTGAAATTATTGCAGGAGAAAGAAGATACCGTGCATCTAAACTTGCTGGTCTCACAAAAGTTCCGGTGATCGTTAAGCGCACAACTAAGAAAGATGTCCTTGTGATGTCGATTATTGAAAACGTTCAACGCTCAGATTTAAACTGCGTGGAAGAAGCTTTGGCTTACTTTCAGTTGATGAATGAATTTGAACTTACCCAAGAAGAAGTGGCTAAAAAAATCGGAAAAGAGCGCTCAACCATCGCGAACTTTCTTCGTATATTGAAACTTCCAAAAGATGTAATCGTTTCCCTTCAAAAAGAACTTCTCTCTTTTGGTCATGCTAAAATTTTAGTCGGTCTTGGTGATGATGAACTCACTAAGCGACTGGCCAATGAAGTGATCACCAAAGGTCTATCAGTTAGAGAGCTTGAAGAGCTCGCCAAAAATGCTAAAAAGAAAGTTAAGCCGAGTGCAAACAATAATAAATTTATAGCCGACCAGTATGCACAACTTAGAAATAAGCTGGAAACAAAAACTGGGTACCATTTCAACGTGAAGGGTAAAAAGAACGGCGCTGGCGAAATCGTTATTAAATTTGGCAACGAAGCTGAATTCAATGATATATTTAGCTATCTGATGAAATAGTCCAAGACGGAGCTAAGCTTTGGCCAAAAAAAACGATCTCTGCGCCATTATTGAAGAAGGCTGCAAGTTTGAAGGAAATCTTTCCTTCAGCGGCACTGTTCGCATCGCGGGCTATGTGAACGGAAGCATCTTTTCTAACGACACCCTTATCATCTCAGAGGGAGCCGTAATTAACGCGGACATTAACGCCAACATCGTTATTATTTCTGGTTCTGTGAAAGGAACCATAAAAGCTTCCTCTCGTGTAGAAATTAGACGCCCTGCGAGATTTGAAGGAACTGTGACTTCCCCGAGTTTAATCGTTGAGGAAGGAGTTATCTCCCATGGAATAACTAAGATGAAAGACAAAAAATAACCCTACGATTTCGTTGACTGAACCCCCGCCATACCTTAAAAAAGTACTGCTTAATAAATTCATTCATATTTAAGGTACCTGACATGGAAATTTTCACTCAGCTGGGTGTAGACTCATCATTGCCGTATCAATTTGTCGTTCTCACGATAACTTTCATTCTTGCGAATTTCATTTTTCTTGGAAAGCTTCAAAGCGTGCTTGATATACGCGAAGAGAAGACAGTTAAGCTTGAAAACGCTGCCGATGATACACTCGAAAAAGTGACTGCAATGCAGTCTGAGTACAAGCACAAGATTGAAGATGCTAACCGCATAGCCTTAAAAAACTCTACAGAGAAAAAAAATAAAATTACTCAAAAATACACTGAACAATACAAGCAAACTGAAAAAGAGCTGAACACTTTGGTGGATAGCTCTCGAGCTGAGTTTTCTAAAGAAGTTGCAGGTAATAAAGATAAATACCTGGCCGAATCAGAAACACTTGCTCAGTCTCTCGTTCAGAAAATTCTTCAATAAGGATAGATATGCGTTTTTGGACTGCTTACGCTTTCATTGCTTTAGGACTTGCTACAAAAGCTTATAGTTCAGCTGATGCTCACGGTGCTGCTCATGGGTCAATCACCGATTTAGTTGCACCTGCAATCAACGTAGCCATTCTTTTTGGTGTTTTAATCTATGCTACAAAAGACAAACTAAAAGCTTACTTTGATTCAAATGCTGCTGAAGTAAAAAATACACTTGAGCGCGCTGACATAAAATCCAAGGAAGCTGCAATTATGCTGGAAAATCAACAGCGCAAGATTGCCAACCTTGACTCAGAAATCAAAGGTATACACTCCCAAGCGGATACAGATGTTCTTGTGTTTGAAAAAAATCTATCTAAAGAGACCGAAGATAAAATCTCAAAAATGAAAATCGACGCTAATTCTAAAGTAGCTGCTGATAAGAAGATGATGGTTGATGAACTTAACCAGGAGCTTCTTGAGCAAGTTGTGAAGAAAGCTAAATCGACTATTAAAAACAACAAAGACTACCAGAGCAAAGTTTCTGGCAAGATGTTGCAAGGACTATAAGAATGAAACAAACAGCAGTAGCGAAAGTTTACGCTAAGTCGATTCTTGAACTTGGCGATGATAAAAAAATCAAAGTGGCTGATGAACTCACTCGCTTAACTGAAGTGATCAATAAGTCTAACGAACTTGAAAACGTTCTTTTTCTTGAGGTTTTCACAGCTGATGAAAAGAAAGCCATCTTCACTGAAGTGGCAAAAAAACTTGAACTCTCTTCACTAACTGTTGAAGCGGTTAAATACCTCATCGATGAAAACCGTATCGGTCTTCTTCCTTTGATCTTTAAAGAGATCATCGTGATTGATGATGAGAGACGTGGATTCATGCGTGGAACGATTGAAGGCAATGCTGAAACAATCGATGACAGCTTCAAGAAAAAAATCGAAGGCTTCCTTAAGACTAAACTTGGTCGCGAGCCTCAGATGAACTACGTACAAAATAACAATATCACGGCCGGTTACAAAGTAACTGTTGAAGACCTTCAACTAGATGCTTCGATCGATAACCAGCTTGAACAATTTAAACAATCAATTCTAAGCGAATAAATTAACCCAAAAGGGAAGGATTTTAGATGAGTACATCAATTAGACCTGAGGAAATCACAGGAATCATCAAAGACAGAATTGCGAACTTCGAATCGCGTCTTCAGATGAATGAAATCGGAACAGTTCTTACTATCGGTGATGGTGTGGCACGTGTTTTCGGTCTTAAGAACGTTCTCGCAGGAGAGCTTGTTGAGTTCGAAGGCGGAGTTAAAGGAATGGTTCTTAACCTTGAAACTAACAACGTTGGTATCGTGGTTTTGGGTAACGATGCTTCTATTAAAGAAGGATCAACTGTTAAACGTACTGAAAAAATCGTTTCAGTTCCTGTTGGTAACGGATTACTTGGTCGCGTAGTAAACGCAATCGGTGAGCCTATCGACGGTGCTGGTGAACTTAAAACAACTGAGTTCAGAAACGTTGAAATTAAAGCTCCAGGGATTATTGCTCGTAAATCAGTTCACGAGCCTATGCAAACTGGTATTAAAGCAATCGATGCCATGATTCCAATCGGACGTGGTCAGCGTGAGCTTATCATTGGTGACCGCAAGACTGGAAAAACAGCAGTTGCCGTAGACACTATCATCAACCAAAAAGGGAAAGATGTTGTTTGTGTATACGTAGCCATCGGTCAGAAACAATCGACTGTTCGTCAGGTTTACCAGAAGCTTCTTGAAGCTGGTGCTCTTGAGTACACAATCATCGTTTCAGCTACTGCTTCTCACTCGGCTCCACTTCAGTACCTTGCTCCGTACACAGGCTGTACAATGGGTGAGTACTACCGTGACCAAGGTAAGCATGCTCTTATCGTGTACGATGACTTAACAAAACAATCACAAGCTTACCGTCAGCTTTCTCTCCTTCTTCGTCGTCCACCAGGACGTGAAGCATTCCCAGGAGACGTTTTCTACGTTCACTCACGTCTATTAGAGCGTGCTTGTAAAGTTAACGATTCATTGGGTGCTGGTTCATTAACAGCTCTTCCAATCATCGAAACTCAAGAGGGTGACGTTGCTGCTTACATTCCTACAAACGTAATTTCGATTACTGATGGTCAGATCTACCTTGAGTCAGATTTATTCAACTCTGGTATTCGTCCAGCGGTAAACGTGGGTCTTTCGGTTTCTCGAGTTGGTGGAGCTGCACAAGTTAAAGCAATGAAAAAAGTTGCTGGTACACTTCGTCTCGATCTAGCTCAGTACCGTGAACTTGCAGCGTTTGCTCAGTTCGGTTCTGACTTAGATGAAGCCACTCAACGTCAGCTTGCACGTGGTGCTCGTCTGGTTGAACTTCTTAAACAAGGCCAATACTCACCGATGGATGTAATTGATCAATCAGTTTCAATCTTCGCTGCTACTAAAGGTTATTTCGATTCAATCCCAGTTAACAAAATTGGCCAGGTTGAAAAAGATCTTCTTGCAACTCTTCACTCACGTCACTCAGATCTTATGGGTGCGATGAAGACTGCTCAAGCAATGGGTCCTGAACAGGAAACTAAGCTTGTAGAAATCATCAAGACTTTCGTAGCTGGCTATAAGGTTTAATTTTAAGGATTAAAGACAATGGCAAATATTAAAGACCTCAAGAAAAAGATCAAGAGTACCAAAGGTACTTTTAAGATCACAAAAGCGATGAAGCTTGTTTCAGCTGCAAAGTTGAACAAAGCTCAGGTTCGTATCTTGGGTCTTCGTCCTTATTCAATCGAGCTTGAAGGAACTGTTCGTACAGTTTCTGCCCTTGCTCAGGACTATATGAATGAGTATTTCCTTCCTAAGGATAATAACAAAGCAATAGTTCTTGTTCTGTCTTCTGATAAAGGTCTTTGCGGCGGTTACAACACCATGCTGGCCAAGGCGATCAGAAGATTCCAGGCTGAACACAAAGATGAAGATCTTAAGTTTGTTTGGATCGGTAAAAAAGTGAGAGATTTAATGTCTAAAGACGTTAACTCGGGCGAAACTTTTACCTTTGCCAAGCAAGAGCCAACTTATGAAGAAGTTAGAAAGATCGCTGATAAGCTTGGAAGCTTGTTTGTAAGTGGCGAAGTTGGAAAAGTGTACGTTGCGTACAACTCTTTCATCTCTGCGATTGCATTCGACTCTAAGGTGAGACAGCTCCTTCCTATGCAGGTTTCAGAATCTGCTAAAGAAGAGATCAAAACCAAATATCCATATGACTTTAAGTATGACCCAAGTGCAGAGCAAATCCTGGATACATTAGTACCAGAAGTTTACCTCACGACAGTTTATACCTGTGTTCTAGATGCTATTGCTTCTGAACACGGATCTCGTATGAATGCGATGGAAAATGCTTCAAAAAACAGTAAAGAAGTGATTAAGAAGTTAAGTTTAAAAATGAATAAGTTGAGACAGGCGAAGATTACAACCGAATTGATCGAAGTTGTATCTGGTGCTGAGTCTCTCAACGGTTAAGGGAGTTATAATGGAAAACACAGGTGTTATCCGTCAGGTATTGGGACCAGTAATCGATGTTGAGTTTGCTAACGGCAAATTACCAGCTCTTTATAACGCTCTCAAAATTACAAACAAATCACTAGCTGGTGGGGAAGAAAACCTTACTGTTGAAGTGGCATCTCACCTTGGTAACAACATGGTTAGATGTATCGCTATGGACGCTACTGAAGGTCTAGCTCGCGGACAATCTGTTCGTGATACAGGTGCTCAGATTCAAGCTCCGGTAGGACGCGAGTGTCTAGGACGAATTATTAACGTAATCGGTGAGCCGGTTGATGAAGCTGGTCCAATTGGAAACAAAAAGACTTACCCTATTCACCGTGAAGCACCTAAGTTCTCTCACCAATCTACTAAGAAAGAGCCATTCTTTACTGGTATTAAAGTAATCGATCTTCTTGCTCCTTACCTTAAGGGTGGAAAGATTGGTCTCTTCGGTGGAGCAGGAGTTGGTAAGACAGTTCTCATTATGGAACTTATTAACAACATCGCTACTCAACACGGTGGTTTCTCAGTTTTCGCTGGTGTGGGCGAGCGTACTCGTGAGGGTAACGATCTTTGGCACGAAATGAAGGAATCTGGGGTTCTTGAAAAAACTGCACTTTGTTACGGCCAAATGAACGAGCCACCTGGAGCACGTGCACGTGTTGCTCTAACTGGTCTTTCAGTTGCTGAATATTT
>DLGL01000096.1:0-30838 GCA_002482685.1 Bacteriovoracaceae bacterium UBA7695
TGAACCACCATTAAGAGTTAAGATCCATTGTTACATCAGCAAAATGACAGTCATCTTACTTATCCGAACTCTTTTCACGCTCGTGACGTTTTACGTCCCTTTGTCACATGGTGCTTTTGAAGTCCCATCTGCAGAACTTCAGCAGAAGATATTTGTGGCCCTAAGAGATGAGATGATTCGCCTAGATGGTGAAGGCCTTCAGTCGAGAAGAGATCGTCCGCAAACTTTTATTGAAACGACTAATAATCTGGCCAAAGAAATTCAATCCAACACTGCTTTCAATGATTTTATCATTAGTTTTCAGAAATTAAGTGCCACTTACCCTAACCTTCATTCACGTCCTATTTTCTCAAATGAAGTTAACAGGCAAATTGATTTGCCTTGGTTTAAACGACAATCGATATGGTTATTTGCTGAAACAAATCTAAAAAGTACCACATACAAAATTGCTCACATCGAAGATTCCTCTCTTAATGAGATTATAAATGAGGGTGATGAACTTGTTGAAATTAACGGGCGACCTATTTCATCTTGGCTCGATGAAAACTTCTTATTCTGCAAATTTCCTTTAAGAATTCAATGTGACAGACAACTCGAACAAAACTTACTGAGTTTGAAATTATCTTGGAAAGGGATCACTGACCTTATTTACACCATTAAACACAATAACCAGTTTGTAGATGTTAAGATCAACTTCAAAGCTAATACATCAACTTCAAATCCATTAAAAAGTAGATGCGATTGGGAATCTGAAAAACGCTATAAAGACTTTAAACTTATTCACCAAGGCTTTTTCGCCTGTCTCTTCGAAAAGAAAGACAATCCGTCAGTAGCTCTTTTAAGAATTACCTCATTCCAATATAACCGAAATCAGAATCCAGAAAATCCGTTCAAAGATATATATGAAGAAGTAGAAGCCCTAGAGAAGGTGTGGATTCCAAATTCTGGTACCTATAAAAACCTTATCATCGATGTTCTTGATAACCATGGGGGGAACCTACCAATCCCCTATTACCAGATACTCTTCAAAGGTAATTTCCAGGAACAGTATGTCCAATTTAAAAAGACACCTGAACTAGAAGACAAAAAAATCAGAGAAGATATTTTTTGGAGCGATACTTCCCATGAGTTGCAATTCCAAGAGTATTTAATGAATGGGATATGGAATTCTCTATCATACGGAGATTTTACTCCTCCGGAACCAATGTTTTGCGCAGACTCGACTAAACCTTGTAGTGAAACAACGTTCGAAGCTAAGCCACATCAGTTTAATGGTGAGGTTTCTGTGATGCTTAATGAGTGGTGCGTTTCATCTTGTGATGGATTTGTCTGGGCCATGAAAGAAAAATTCAACGCTAGACTCTACGGATTCTACCAAGCTGCAGACTCGGCATATGCTCGCCTGCGCATAGATGCAATCAAAGATGATTCTGCAATTAATGGTTTCCGTATTGTCGTAAATCCAGAGAGAGCAGAATTCGATAAAAACTTTATTGTGGGCCAAACCATTGCTTCCTCTAGATCGACAGACAAAAATGGAAATCTCTTCAATGGTTATCCCCTCGAATTAGAATCTTTTGTCCCTTATGAGCTGGATAAGAATTATCCTCAAGAAGTTTTGAAGGAAGTTTTGTCAAAACTAAGATGATAGATCTTTTCTGAGATCCCAATTTGGGATCTCAAGTCATTTTAATCTTTTAAACCTACCCTCTTCCGATTATTAGATAATTTCGGAGTTACCATTTCCTCATAATTGTCCAAACGTTCAAAAACTACTTTGAACATTTGATTGGTCCCTTGTTCAAGCTTGGTAACTCGATCAGAAAGGTCCCTCTCAAGCATTAGAAAACTACGAAGTCTGGTAAAAATTCTCATGATCGAAACGTTTATCTGGATTGCTTTCTCACTGCTCAAAACACTTGAAAGCATAGCGACACCATTTTCTGTAAAAACATATGGCATATATCGACGGCCACCACGACCCGCCTTTGAGGTCACAAATTGTGACCTCAAAGAATCACATTCTGTAGTGGTTAACTGGAACATAAAATCTTTCGGGAAACGAGTGATATTTCTTTTTACCGCCTGATTCAGTACCTTTGTATCAACTTCATAAAGCTCTGCTAAATCACTATCAAGCATCACCTTTTGATCTCTTATCACATAAATCATTCTTTCAATTATCAATTCTTTCGATTTCGACATTCGTGCCTCCTGGGTAATCAGGAGACATAACGGGATGAGACTAAATCAGCAATGATAGACCATGAATTGTAAGCTGATATTTCATTTCTTAAACAGATCTAGAATTCTTTTCACCATCATTGGATGCCATTTTTTCTTACCATTCTTTGATGGAATATTTAAGGCCGTAAGTCTCTGAGCAATCTCTCTAAGAGTTAACCCATCATCCCTGAAATCCTGAATCACCTCGATGATGAGCTGCTCACCTTTGTGGACAGAAATAATCCCTTCTTTCTTTTTATAGCCGAACTTTAATTGTGCCGTATTTCCATATCCATGACTTGGAGCACGAAGCCGGACATCTGCTCTTTTCAAAAGCTTCTGAATCGTGCTCCTGGAGTGAAATTTTTTAGCTTCTATTTGCCTTAAACTAAGCCCCTTTTTCTCATAATCTGCCTGGAGTGAACTAACGTCCAAAGGGGGATTTCTGACAGGAAGTTTAATGATATCTATGAGATACACAGATGGAGTGAAAAGTTCGGGTGATGACCGTCTGACCCGCCATTTTTTCATTTAAGACTCTCATCCCTTCGACTCTCTCACATAGGTTTCCAGTACAAAGAAGCGATAAAGTATTTCAGCAGAAATTTGTCTCGCTTTTGGAGTGTTTAAATACAAAAGCAATAAGACTAAACCGAACTCAGTGATATCCACTTTTCGAGTTTTCTTTTGTCTTCCCATAGGCCCTGCCATGTAGTGACTTTCAAAAAAATTTTGATCAATGTGAAACTTACTCGTTTCACTTAATTCATCATAGACTTTGGTAATTGCTCTGAGCACATTCTTATGTGCAAGACTAAATTTATCAGCAACAGTAACCGAATCAGTGACTGGACCAAATGGTGTATCTCGTATCCACACATCTCCCATCAAAATTAGAATTCATTTGCTTCTCCGTCAGATCTTTTTAAATCAAAATATGTACTCGAGAGGTAATTCGTAGATAACCCGCGATCAGTATATTGGTTCAGAATCTTCAAATGTGAAATTTGAGAATGGATGTAAATAAAAATAATCGCTACACGGCTCAAATCTGAGCCGTGTAGATAACTATTTGATATCTATATCTTTATTAATCGAGTTCGCTCAAAAGATCCTGTAGAAAAATCTTCTGCGCAGTCTTTTCCAACCACGGGAAATGCCCGGATTTTTTGACCTCAATTGTCTTCAATCCCTTGATGTGATTGCTTAAAAAATTAAATGTTTCATTCATTGGTATAACTATATTTATTTTCTGGGATTCGTAATTGAGTCTTCTGAATTTTTGGAATTGATTCAACACCTTTAGAGGGCCGGTACCGTGTTTCAAAAGACTTTTTAACTGCAACCCCCGCCAGCCCGGGGATAGAAACCTTCGTTTCAAAACGCTGCCTGTAGTCTAATTGATAGAATACTGGAGTCTTAATAAGAATATAAGTTAAGATAATTTTTTTCATAACCTTAGCCTGTAGTGATACTCGATTTCTCGAAATTTTGATAAACTAAAGATTAAAAAACTTAACTCATTCTCAATAGAACCTTTGATGCGAATTTGAGATAGTTTAAAGTTTTTGGTGTTAGGGACACTGGATTCTATCGTATTTGTAAGTCTTCGAAGATACCCAGGTGAATAGCTTGGAACAAACTTAGAAATAAAACGAGAGCTATTTGTTGGTAGCCACTCAAGCAGAATTCCCTTGCCGGTTGAGACTTCACCTAAACCTAGATTAATAGTTCCATTGAAGCCATCAACAGCACGGACACGGTTCATCTCAAAACGATGGTGTGGAAGATCAAGTGACTGAACAGCCAGAAAGTGGTGTGCCATCCGAGTTAATCTTTTGTGTACCCGTTTCTCATAAGTTTTGCTTATCGATGGAAGCACCACTGGTGTTAGTGTTCGAAATCTAAACCTTAACCTTTTATCATATTTTACGCCATTTCCAATAACTTTGCCGCTAGCCGAGAAATAGTAGTTTTTAAAATAATTTGCAACATACCAAGATTCCTTACCGTTAAAGCTTTGAAGCGCTTTAACATACTTAGTAAGTTTTCGAGCGTCTTTGTAAACCTTTCTAATAACACTCTTGCGTGTTCTATTGGTTGCATTTAGATCGCTCAAAACTTCAATCACATGTGGAAGCATCTTTTGTGCTGTTTCATTTGCTGATGCTCCAACATCTAGTTCTTTAGTTTCTATGTCTGAGAGATTACCTTGCTCTATTCGTTCCCATACCAGCTCCAGTGCTTTCTCAATCTCCTTGGAAAATATTAAAACTCCAAATTCTGCATCAACTGAAAGGTCGAGATCAAATCGCTGGAGTTGGTGGCCATAGTTTTTCTTTTTAGAGGACAACTCATCAATTTTTAATGGAATAGACGAGATCCTTTCTTTAAACTCCAAATGGAGTTTATTTTCAAACGATTCAAATGGAGCGGATCCGAAAACAGGAGAGACTAAAAGTAATAAGAAAATAATGCTCAATTTGTTATCCTCTCAAAGTGAAATTCAATTACTAAAGATGAACCAATTTCGGCAACATCGGAAACGCCTGCCGATGCTTCGACTTCAAGACCATAAATAAAAAACTGTGGATACATTTCAGGATTAGGTTTTATTTCAGCCCATACACTTTCAAGAACTTTCTCTACGATACTAACACTCTCTGAAGGGATAGTTTCGGCAAATGAATGAAAGGAGCTTATCATGGAGGTAAAAATTAAGAATTCACAAACTAATTTCATGAGTGACCTCCTAGAAAAATTCAAATCCCCACAAAGGATATTTTCGTGGGGATTTTTCTTTTTTTATTGTTTTAGTACGTAGCAGCCTTTATCGTTAATTTCTGTTTTGTACTTCACGTAAGTGAGGTCTAGAGAATTCGGAGCCTTCCCTAAAAAATTCCCCAAAGCGATTATATCTATATTTTCACCGCCCTCAATTGAGACTTCGCGAAGCTCGACCAATCGAGCAGGTTCTAAGGCTGGGTTAAAGAATGGCTCGGAAGATCCAACTAGTGTTGGATTAAACTGATAAATACCAGTAGGAAAATCTCCAATTTGATATGTAGAACGATTTTCTTTGCGCGATAGTCTGCCGAGTTCATTTGTTGGGTTAATTCCATCTGAAATTCTTAAATCTATAACAACATTAGTTTCGGACATTCGGTACCAAGTACCTTTCCAGCGTGTTGGATTAACGGGTGGGGTAATATCATCAGCTACGATTAATGGACTTGAGTTGCCGTTTCTCATTCCTACTGGGCCTTGTGCAGGTCCTCCGAGCACGACTGTATTGGCAAGGTTTGGGCCAAAGACGGCTTCTTTTGAACCCAGATTTTCACCTGTGGCAACATCAGTAAACTGAACAGTATAAATCCCAGGCTTCAATTCTAAGTACTTTGAAGTCTCTCGAAACGAAAGCTCTGTTAGCATCTTGTTCATTTTTTTTCCGCTAATGTTCACTTTAACATCGCCATCTTTAAAGGGCTGGCCATGAATAAAACGAATATGAGTAGGACATGATCCGTAGGCTAAGGCAGAAGAAAATGCAAATAGAATTGGCAAAAAAATCTTCATCGATAACTCCTTTGTTTTTGAGTAACCACTTAAACATCATAAATCCGATTCATAAAATGGATAAAAATTATGCTTATCATTTGTTTAAACGAACTTTAAATTACAACGGTTACATACCCCGTTCTCATAGATGGGCCAATTCTGTTTATAGACAAGTAAAAAGAATACTTTCAAGGCATCTATGAATAGAAATTAAGATTATGTTAAGTCACGGATATGCTAAACGATTTTTTTACAACCTAGCACAATAAATCGAAACAGGAGATCTACGCAAAAGATCTCCGAGACAATTAATTATTTTCCCATTTTTTTGATCTACTTGATAAAATCTTTATTACTTGATGATAAGAATTCTAAACCCAGTACTAAAAAAAATGGATGCAGGTTATAAACTATAGAGGCTTAAGATTAAAGATCATTGTTATAATAATGATATCGACAATTCCATCACTAAGCGATTCGATGAGGAGATAGTTAACTCGTTCAGACACATCTCCAGCTTCAACCAACTAGCCACACAGTGGCTCCCATACTAATAATTCCGATGCTTAGCCCATTGAGCGGAGCTATGAGATATTTATAAATCGTTTTCTTTCTCAGTGCTTCCTGCAAAATCTCTCTATTGAGGAAGTATAAAAGGTTGGTCGACACTGTATAAGCAGTTAGAAAGACCAGTGTCTCTGCTCTAATATCTAGACCTGATCCCTTGATAATAAATTGGTCTCGAAATAGATCAACTGCGGCCAATGAGCCTACAAGAAAGAAGAATAGCCACAAGAGGCTTAAAATCACATTATTACGCTGAAAGAACTTTATTCTTATTTCGGCAACGAAGGAAATCGCAAACAGTAAGATGAAAGACGAAATTCCGAACAGAAAGATTCGAAGTTCAAAGCGACCGTTCGTAAAAAAATCTTTTGCAAACGATCCTCCAAGGATAAAAGTCCCTAGAGTCGTCGCAAGAATCTCTACTTTGTCGTCTTTAGAGGTTGAATCAAGAAAGGTATGAAATAAGTTCAATCAAAGTTCCTTTTACTAATTAACTAATACGTCTGTTCGAGGCTTAGTCAAGATCGTCTCTTTTGCTGATTACAACGGATGCAAGTACCGAAGCACCAATAAGGATCCCAATGATTGCTAAGGACCACATGATGGGAAACTTCCCTCCAAAAACTTCATTAAGGTAGACCATTTTAAATCCAACAAAGACGAGGACTGAAGCTAATCCATATTTTATATAAATAAACTTATCCATAACACCTGCAAGCATGAAATACATTGACCTCAATCCAAGGATTGCGAAAATGTTAGATGTAAAAACAATTAGTGGCTCTTTTGTGAGTGAGAAGATAGCAGGAACTGAATCAACTGCAAAAACAATATCAGTTAACTCTAAAAAAACCAACGCCAAAAATAGTGGGGTTACGAATTGCACATCATTTATTCTAATAAAGAACTTCTGTCCTACGATTTCTGGATGAACTTTAAAAAACTTTTTTAAAATTTTTATAATCACATTATCGTTCAAATTTTTTTCTTCCGTTCCTGCAAGAAACATTTTTACACCAGTAAGTATAAGCAGTCCTCCGAAGAACAGAATGACCCAGCGATATTCCATGAGCACCGACCCAAGAGCAACGAAAATTGCTCTAAAGATTAAGGCTCCTAGGATGCCCCAGAATAAAACTCTATGCTGGTAAATTTTTGGTATACCAAAGTAAGAAAAAACGACTGCGAATACGAATATATTGTCAATAGCGAGGGACTTTTCAACTACAAAGCCAGTTAAAAACTCTAGAGCTATTGTCTTCGCCTGCAGGACAGGATCAAAGTCATCGAGTAACAAATATGCCGAATGAGTTGAGAATCTGTGAAGGCAATACAGGTAAAAAAGATAATTAAAGACTAAGGCAAGTCCAGTCCAGAAGGCGGTCCATATAGACGCTTCTTTAAAACCTACTTCATGTGCCTTTTTATGAAAAATTCCTAAGTCAAGAGCTAAAACAACCAAAATAAAACATACGAATGATAAATAGAACCACCAGAACTCATTAAAATTAAAATGTATCAATTAACAAATCCTTTTAAATTAAAAAATGCTTAATTGCATGTAAAAAAAACAAATTATAGGCTTGTAAAAAAATTTATCGAAAGTCTCTCATGTAAAACATGAAGTCATTTTTAAGACCTCCAAAGATTACATTTTTTTTAGACCAATCTACTATACGATTTATTAAACCTAAAATATTTTTCCTCTTTTGATCATACAAGTCAGATAATCGTTGCTCCAACACATGTTTATCTTGGATCTCTTGATAGGAAAGCTGGCTAACCTTAAATGACTTTTCAAGAAGTAACTGAAAAATCTTAGATTCCTCGATTTTAAGCTTTTGATGTTTATTCATGGTTGCGGAGAGAAGTGATTTTAACTCTTCTCTCGTTTCCTCATTTAGCTCAGGATGCTCTTCAATTAATAAATCGCCATGAGATTTTATCTCTTCGAAAGAACGGACTTCCTCAGCCTCAATCCTTTGGGCCAATCTTTTCTTATCTTTTATTGAAGAACATGATACTAAAATACCAAAGCTAAACATCAATATAAAAATTTTCATATTTTCTCCATTCAAGAAGCCACAAAGCTTCTACCGCTTGGCAAATATTTTTTAGGTACAACGCTCACTCCTATTCCCTTATCAATAGCTAATTCCACTAAATCATCAAGAACGTCGTCGTCGCTGGCATTAAGTTGGGATTTATTCATAACAACAATCCCCGTCAGAGGGTCGACTTCACCAAAATGCATACATTCAAGTGACACGCATAATTGCTTAATCTCTCCTTGAATTATCTTGGGAGCTAAATACTTAACGGAGTAAATATCATCCAGAGATTTGTTTTCATTTATTGCCTTCATAACAGACTGATTATGTTTTTCATTAACAATCTGAGCAAGCCTTAATCTCATTATTGAAATAGCGTTTTGCGGCGAGGCAGTACGAAATGAATCATCATAATAAGCAAGGGGTAGGTTTGTCTTTTTCCAAAAAGAGTCTGACTGCAACTCTGTAAAAGATGCTCCGGTAATTCCTAAAATTTTAGTTGTGCTTAGAATAGATCCTCGGACTTCCTGCTGCAAAAAATCTAAAAACTCTCTAAGCGACTGCCTATCAAGTCTAGTTGGCCAATCAGCCTTAGGAAGGATTTCTGAAGGCAAGTAACTATCAATCAGCGTTTCGCTTATTGGATTTATCCTGAATAAGCTTGCGCCACTTTCATTAAAATGAAGTAGAAGTGAATCAACATACTCGTGTGATGCGGCTACAATTGGCTTAATATGAAAACTCTTAGCGACCACTACTCTGGGTTGCATCCTCGTTGGTAGCGGAATCAAGTGAGTAATCCCATTGTTATGAAAAATGGCCAAAGTAACTGTTCCCTGTCTCATCCATCTATCCCATTCTGGAGTCATGATCTCGAAACTAGGATGTCCGCTCTTTGCCATAAGATCTTTCGCAGCTTTCAGAAGAGCCGTAAAAATCTTAGCTGGTACAAAATCGTTCCATTTAAGTGGAATGTAGAGAGATATTGCTGGTTGAGAATTTGTCTTGATACTTCTCAAATGGTCTAAATGATCGTGGTAAATATTACTCATAAAAGTCTCCAGTGGTTAATTTCGGCTTCTGATTTTTTTTAAAAACGCGGTCACTCTCACGACTCAAAAGTTCATTAAACCCATCAACGAGTTCAGCGGTAGCAAGGTAAAAGTTTTGTGATGACTTTTTCATCTTTAAATTTTTAAACGTTTTTCCAGTAACCATTGAACTGACGGTAAATAAATCCGGACCTGCTTGATTCGGTGAATTCTCCATCTCTAAGGTCAGAGTGATCTTGTGATCGGACAGAGATGGAAACTTTTCTAAAACTGGCTCAATTCTTTCTTTTACAATGTCTCTTGCTAGCTGAGATGGTTCAAGGTTTTTAAATACGATTTTTAACATGATCCCCTCCATGTTCCGCAGAGGTGCGGAAGCTATAATCAAATTGTAGATGGTTACTTGAAATTGCGAAAATGCATAAAGAATATCGTTAGGTTCGTTTTAATTGATACTGTAAAAGCTAGAGCAAAAAACTCTTCATTAGCTCGGCAGCTATAGGGTTAGCGATTTTACGATGCGATGAAATTAGAAATAATTCTTCTGTAACGTTATCCAGCTCGCCTATAAGTATAAGCTCGCCGGATAAGACTTGATTTTGAACAGTGTGAGAAGCTGCTGGAATCATCGCCATGTTATTTATGGCCATTAGTTTTTTAAGGGCGGTATCCTGGGTTTCAGCGACAATATCTATCGAAAGCTCATTTAGTTTTAGCCAGTGTTCTAAGTTATACCTCATTTGGCTATCATAAGTCGGTAGTACTAAGGGCTGACCATCAAGTGACTTAGGAAATTTTTTTCTCAGATTTTTAAAATCTGGTCCGCCATAAATCCCTACATCTCGTTTTGATATGACTTTGTGATATAGACCTTTAGTTGCTTCAAGCTTAGGCAGGAAGTTCGTGATCGCCAAGTCAACTGTATGTGCTGATAAATCTCTCATCAGTTCTTCAAATTTCCCCTCAACCAATGAGATTGAACAAGGAGCTATTTTCAGGGCCGCTTGCGTGAGCTGGAGCATGACTTGTTTAGGGATACTATCCAGTGCTCCTAACTGAATATTAATCTTGTTAGGTTTAAGTCTATCGTGAAGGGCTTCATACATTTCCCCTCCCATCTTAAAAATATTTCTGGCGTATTCAAGTGCCAATTTTCCATGTTCAGTGAGAATTAGTTTTTTATGTTGTCTCTCAAAAAGCTGAACACCGAGATTGTCTTCAAACTGCTTAAGCTGGGCACTTAAAGTGGGTTGACCAAGCAGTAATTTTTCGGCGGCTTTGGATATGCTGTTGAGTTCAGCAATAGTCATGAAATAATAGAGATGATGGTAGTTAAGCCAGTACTTGTTCATTGTCGCTCCATGAATCCCGCCCTCAGAGATCTTTCATCCATTTGTCTTCCAAATTGGTAACCAGGGGATGAAATCTCTCCTAACTTTCTACCCTCAAGAGAAGAACAGGACATCAATAAAGCAGCACAAACGAGAACCAACAAATTAGACATAAAGACCTCCATGCCTACCAATGGTCTTGCTCTATATATTCAAATCGGACCGAAGCCGTGTTGACGATTTGAAGACTCATTGTGAGTGAGCTACTCCCCATAAGACAACTATACCGCAAAAGCAGTATTTTAAAAATCGATAAATACGAACCGATAAATCGATTTAACAAATCCATACAAATATTTTTTTTAAGCTGATTAAGAGAAACCACCATTCGTTTAATTTCATATGAAGTCTCTACTTGCATTCATTTAAGCTATAACTAGCCCATTATAAATCCATTTCAGTGATGGCAAAAAGAGAGATAAAGTCTGGATATGAAGAAATCAACAACGCTAATTCTAGTTTGCTTTTGCTTATCAGTTTATTCCGCAGAAGATCTAACTAAAGCTGCGCGATGCGACTGGGGCTACAAAAATACGTCTCTGATCCTTGAAATGAATTCCAAGGATGAACTTTATCCAGTCGAAATTTCGTCCTGGGAACTATGCAAGCTCGCTTTTGAACCAGATCCAAGTAACAACGGATCGTCATGGGTTATAGAATCCCTGAGCTTTCTAAAAATTCCCGCAAACCATATTAAGCCACTGGAGATGCTCACAAAAAAAGGTCAGTGTGAAATTGGTTCCATTTTATTTCAGAAGAAATTTTTATCTTCTTACGACCATGTTGCCATCAAGCTTGCAGCTGAAGGTATATGCAAGTCCATACCTGCTTCTTTGCTGAATGATGAAAAGAGATAAGACTTTAACAATAAAACTAAATTTTGTTTTAAAAAATCACTCCATTCAGCCACATTCCTAAACTTGCTGTTTCGCGACTGAGTCCCTTGCCATCAAAGGGCCAAGTTTGAACATACAAGTATGTACTAAGCATTTTATTAACATTTATAGTCGGACCAAAGGTCCAAGAAGTGGGCCAGCGTTTCAAGAAAGTGGGAGAGCTTTCTACAAACTGTCTGAATTGGACATCAAGCCCACTTCTAAGACCGAATTTGTCACTAAGAGCGTAGTTTATAGTAGGGAAAGCTTGAATAATGGCGCGAGGTTTTTCACCAGGACTTCTTCCTGCTAGAAGCCATTCGTCCTCAACTGCCTGGTCATCTTGATAGAAGAAGATTCTTGGGGAAAGAATTGTATAGAGAGACCATTTTGGGTTCATGTTCCATGTGAGTCCTGCAAACAATCCTGGATTAAATAACACAGTTCTAGCTCTGGCATCACGACCATTGAGTTCAGGCACATCTGTATTTAAAGCACCTGTCATATTCCAAGACTCACCTTTCAGAAGAGTTCCACTAATTCCAGCTCGAACGCCTTGAAATCTCCATTCCGAGTCTTGAGTATGTATGTGCTCAAGCCTATTTTGGAGATCAATACTATAAGTGCTATTTAACTTATATTTAACAGAGACTAAGTTGAAAAGTGAAAGACCAGTATCAAGAGGTCTAGAAAGTTCGTTCTTGCCAGTTTGGCCGTCTTCCAAAGATGGTCCTTCCCAAAAACTAAAGTAGTTCATACCAAATCTTTCGGTAATACTTCTCAGTAAAAGGCTCTTTTGAGATATTTTAGAATACTCTACTTGAGCATACGAACTGAAGCTACTCAGACAAAAAACAACTCCTATATATAGCCATTGATTGGATCCTTTAAAACCTTGAAGTGCTGACATGGTGACTCCTTTCAGACAAATTTAATTCAAATTCTGAGTGAAGGATAATGCTTAAAAGAACCCTTTTGAATTGTATAAACTGATGCTTATCAAACTTCATTCGAATATCGGACGTCTAGTTTGAAGACAACTATTGCTGAAATTGATCTACCGATTAAGTTCTGAAAGGATACCTTCTGAGAGCTAACATGAAAAAAGAGTTTAAGCACTTATTCAGATTAAGCGAAAATGAAAAAAAGAACGAATTTACGTTTAGGATCCAGGAGCTAAAAAGGCTCGCGGATCCTAAAGTTGGGTTACAGACTATGAAGCCAGAAACACTTTTCCCGGCGGAAGAAATCTTTTCGGAACGACCTGAACTTCGCTACCATTAGAAAGTGCGAGTTCTAATAGATCATCCAGAAGATCATCGTCATGTACTCCTTGCTGCTGACGGCTTACTTTCACACCTGCCTCACTCATCTCACCGAAGATCAGATCATCCAGTGATACGCAAAGTTTCTTCACAGAGCGGGCCTGAAGTCGCTGATAGAGTTCTTCGAGGCTTAATATCTGATGATGGCCAAAAGTTTCCACTATCGATCGGTACTCATGGGCTATGATCTGGCTTAAGCTAAGTCGGACCACCGACATGGCATTTTCACGTAATGCAATTCCAGGAACAACTGGGATATATCGTACCTGAAGACCCGATGCTGAGCCGAGCTTTAGATGGTCTGTTTGCGTGAGATTTCCTGCGATTCCAAGAATGTTTGTCGAAGGTAGCTTAAATTCTTCAACCATTCGGACAAGCTCAGGAAGGTCAGCTATCCTCTTCGACTTCACTGCCAGTAGCTGATCATCGTAGAGACCTACCCTATGTAGTTCAACCATCTCTGGTGTAAAAAGCAACATCAATGAATCTCTATGAAAGTTCTGGGCAGCAATGAGTGGCTTCACATGGAAGCTTTCGGCTACTACAACCCGTGGATCAAGCTTTAAGGGAAGGGGTACCAAAAGAAAATGATTAGCGGCATGGTATATCCCAAGAGTCACTGCACCTTTATCAATCCAATGCTTCCAGTCAGGTTCTGTAATTGTTGGAGCGCACAGACCTTGACGATTAAACAGCTTTTCAACCTGAGCGACCAAACCTCGAAAAATGGATCCCGGTGTAGGTTCGCTCCAGACTAAAGGAATAAAGATTGAAGTGCGGGGAGAACTAATATTGGCCATAATGGTCAGGGTTTCGAGGTGAGTATCGTAAAAAGATTTCATATACATCCTTTGCATCTTCAAGATGCAGCTAATAGTTAGATCCTTAAAAAAAAATTAAAGCATTTGTGAGCAAACAGATAATAGATAAGCACGCAACATTTCATCGTAAAAACAGAAGTAATCAACTAACCAGTTGACTGTCACTAATCTTTTAAGAAGATCGCTTTTATCGAGGCTAAATGAACTATTTATCGATTTAAGACGCTAAGTCTTTAAAGCCGATAAGGTTAGTATCTGGAGGATCTATGAAAAATCGGATTCACAAAAGTCTCGGTCATCTACTAGAGGATAAGAGCACAGGAACTAAGATATCAATTTATGTCCCAATCCGTGGGGATGTTGCTGCCCATGTTCTATTCACGAGTTTACGCGAATCCGCTGTCAAGCTGCTTCCTGATACACAAACAGCGAATTCATTTCGCCGATGGCTACGGACGATCATCGAAAGTCATCGCAAATATAAAAACGCTCGCACCCTCGCTTGCTTCTATTCCAATTCCGTAAGGGAAGTCATCATCCTAGATCAGGAAGTACCTTCGAGGGTGGTTGTCGCCCAGTCTTGGCATGTGAAACCTCTCATGTATGTGGCTGACTCGAGGCCTTGGGGACATCTCATCGAATTCAATAAGGATGGCATTTCAGTGATTCGCTCTGATGGAGAAACGCACGAATTGATGGAGACCATCATTCCTCCCGTGAGATCTGCGCTGCCCTCAGCGTTTTGGCCTGAGGAGCTTGATCGTGAATCTCTGAAGGCTCTCATCACCCGAGCAGCAAATCGAATTCCAGAAGGCACTTTGGTGCAAATTAATGGAGCTCCGGCGGGCTTCGCCCAAAGTCTAAAGTTCTGGCAACTTTTCTGGATAAATGTCTATGTTGATGGATCAAAACTTGGAAGCACGACGAGGGAGCAGAACTTGATTGCATTTTCTCAGAAGTTAGCTGCTCAAAGATTAGGATCTTTGGATATAGACATCCGTAAAGAAATGGATGGCATTCCAGTTTATTCTGATCCAGCCATTATTGCTCGTCGAATCCTCGAAGGTAAAATCGTACGCCTCTTCATCTCGCTCGAAGCGGTTCAATGGGGTGAGATGGATACGGCTTCGGGATTGATCAAACATTCAAAATTTCAAAAGGATCATCTTGATGAAGATGTACTTGATGATATTGCTGAATTAGCGCTAAGGTTTGGCATTGAAGTAAGGATTCTTCGCCAGAGTTCCTTCCCAGATGATTTGGAAATTCTCGCTGCCTAGCCGTTGAAACACAATTCCTTTGTATCCGTTTAAAGGTTACATCTAAAACGTCTTTTTGCGATAATGTTTGAGTGGGGAGTAGCCGGCTCGTTCCGGACGCGAGTGTCTTCGTCATCACGGGAAATGATTCCCCGGAAGAAGGCCCACCGTTGATAAGAATCAACGTTTTGTTTCCATTACCATATGATTTTGTAAGCATTTTAGAATCCTTCTTTGAATTTGAAGCACAAGAATAGAAAAGTATGATTATGAAGAGGCAATATTTTCATTCTTAAATCTTATCCGTCTAAAATTCGTTTTATTATCTCTGGATGCCATTTCTTCCCCCTCTCCCATCCAAATCTGAGCTATGAAGGATTTCCATGTCCTTGGAAAACAGCGCGGAGACGTACATCTGCCCTTTTCAAGTACTTGCTGGGAGTGAACTTTTGGGCAGCTATTTGCCTCATACTAAGGCTCTTTTACTCATAATCTGAGAGGCGTCACTTTTTTCTTAAGTAATTTATTTTTTTTGCTAAAATAAAAACAATAACGAACATGTATCAATGAGGTCTTTCGTGAGTTTCATCATTATTCCCCTAGTAGCGGCCGGTGCTTCACTCCTAACCTTCTTTTCAGGCTTTGGTCTTGGAACTTTGCTGACACCTGTATTTGCTGTTTTTTTTCCTATTGAACTTGCTGTAGGTCTTACTGCTATTGTTCACTTCCTTAATGGCCTATTTAAGCTCTTCTTAGTAGGGAGGTTTGCAAGCCTATCTATTATTCTCCGTTTTGGATTGCCTGCGATAATCGCAGCACTCGTTGGTGCTTGGACATTAGGCCAGATTTCCGATTTAGAAGCTCTCTATACATATTCGTTGTGGGGAAAAGAATTTAAAATTCTTCCGGTGAACCTGATTATCGCAACTTTAATTATAGGATTCACTTTATTTGAATTTATCCCTAAGCTGAGTAATCTCCAAATCGATAAAAAGTACCTCTCCGTCGGTGGTTTCATCAGTGGCTTTTTCGGCGGCCTTTCGGGCCATCAGGGAGCTTTGAGATCAGCATTTTTAGCGAGGTCCGGTTTAACTAAAGAACAGTTTATAGGTACTGGAACAGTCATCTCGACTTGCATAGATATTGCCCGAATAAGTGTGTATGCCAAAAAATTCACAATCGATAATCTGAGCGAAAATTTATCTCTCTTAGGAGTTACAACTCTGTTCGCATTCAGTGGGGCCATCATGGGAAATAGACTTCTAAAGAAAATCACCATGGAAAGTGTTCAAAATGTAGTATCCATATCTCTACTCTTACTTGCTGTCGCACTTGGTGCAGGGATAATCTAAGATTTTTTTATTTCTAAATCCTGTACACTGTTCGATTCATCATGAAATACCGAGCAAGTAAGCAGCATAATAGAGAGCAGGCTCCTACTTCCCAGCCAAATAATTCGGCTCCCATAACTGCTGATGCGAATGGAGCTCCAGTCACGGCGCCGAACATCGCCACCATTCCCAAAGATGAACTCAAAGCAAAATTATTAAAATTAAAAAAACTGCATGCCCAGTTTGACAATGTTGCCCCCATAAAAAACAAAGGTGTTACTTCTCCTCCTTTAAAACCTATCGTGATTGTCATGATTGTCAGCAACGCCTTCATGATAAAGTCGTAGTAGGACATCTCACGAAAAAATGACTCTGCAATCACATCAGTTCCTATTCCAATGTACTGATAACTATTTGTAGAGAAGACAAGGATCGAGACAAATAAACCACCAACAGCAAGCTTCACTGGCAGGGAAGGAAAAAGCGAGGAGACAAGCCTAGTGTATTCTCTGAACCCCCAATAGAATATATTCGCACCTAAGCCAGAAACAAGGCCCGCGATCAAAATATAAGGTACAATTTCATTCATATTTAGAGATACTAAAAAGTGCTGATGATGGGGACCGAAAAAATATGGGACTACAAGGGCAATAAGAGACGCCAGAGTTGTACATATCAATAAATCAATTTCTTTAATGTGCTTAAATGCGTGAAGCTCAAAAGCAAAAACTATTGCTGTCAGAGGAGTACTAAAAATTGAAGAAAAACCTGCTGCAATCCCTCCGTAGATCAAAAATTTCCGCTGGTTCTGAAAATGAAAACTTAATCCAGGTAACAAATGAGCTGCACTGGTCCCCATAATGACTCCTACTCCTTCTCTTCCCGCAGAACCACCAAACAGATGAGTACCTAGTGAAGAAAGAAAAATGTAAGGGGCCATCCAAGGAGAAACATGTGCTTTGTCGTTATCAAATTTTTCAAGAAAATATGGGATACCTTGATTTATGTGATGAGGAATTCTTTTAATGATATAACTAAACATTAATCCGAAAAGAGGAAGCCCCCAGATTAAATATGGGAGGGCCTGACGTATTTCTGTAACTTTATTTAAGAGGTGAAGAAAGGAAGAAGAAAGAAAACCGGAAATAAATCCAATAAAGGTAGCAATGAATAGGATTTTGAAAATTTTGGACATACGACTCCTACTTGTAAAGTAGGAATCATTAGCGGTCGTTTCAGCGACACTTAAAAGCGGTTAAAGGTGGAGTCCATCACCTAAGAAAATACTAACTCCTATATGGTGCAGAATCAATAGCCTATACATCTCTGTAACTAAAGAAATCGACCCGCGGTCATATTTGGATTCGTCGGCTCTTCATAAAAAAGTGGGATCGTTGTTATAAAGGTAGAACCTGATCCTATTTCACTTTCTAAAGATATCTTTCCACCATGTGCCTCAATGATTTGTTTACTAATGTAGAGGCCAAGTCCTAGCCCACCGATATTTTCGCCCGTTTTAATCCTCTCGAAGCGCTCGAATACTCGCGCTTGGTCATGCTCGAGGATCCCAGGACCCTGGTCTTTAACGGATAGCTTGGCCACCCCATCAGATTTGGTAAGTTTGATGAGAATAGGCTTTCCTGGAGCGTATTTACCGGCGTTCGTAAGAAAATTAATAAGAACTTGCTCAATTCTCACTTTGTCCATGAAACCTTCTATACCGGATTCGGCTTCAACAAAAATCTCTGTTTCAACATTTCGAAGCTGGTCAGCATAGTGCCTGACCACTTCTTCGATCATACTCTTCAGGTTAAATGTCTCTTTATTTAAAGTCAGCTTCCCTGAAGAAATTCTGGAGACGTCCAGAAGATTTTCAATCAGTCTAGATAAACGTGTGACTTGGCGGTCACATGTTTCGGCAATGGTGAGAATTTTTTCTTTAGGAACGTCCTGCTCTTTTTTAACGGTTCGTGACAGACCCTGTAGGTGGAGTTTAAGTGGAGTGAGTGGTGTCCTTAATTCATGCGAAGCAATTGATAAAAACTCATCTCTTGCCTGGATGGCTTGCCGGGCATCATCAAAAAGTTGAGACCTATGAAGTGCCTGGGCCGATTGACGGGTAAGAGCAATCAGGTAATCTTTCTCATCCTGTGGGAAACTTTTGTTTTGAGAATAACTAAAAGTAAGAGAGCCCAGGCACTCGCTTCCAACTTGAAGCGGCATTATTGCGTGGGCGAGCTTTTCCACTGTGTTGCCAATCAAGAATGGATATTTTTCAAAAAGGTCTTCTTTGCTTGTTATAAATATGGGCTGACCATAGCGAACAACTTCTGCCATGGGCAAAGGTGAAGATAAAGGTGTGTCCTCAAACTTATAATTGTAGCCCTCCATCTTTTGAATCATAAGAAAGTTTCCATCTTCGGAAACTGTGCCAATAACTGAGGCCTGAGCGCCCACGGCTTTCAACCCCTGATCAACTATAATTGAAAAGATCTCTTTTGGGGTCAGGGCTTCAGAGAAAAGTCCCGTAATGTGCTGAAGAGTTGCAATTCGGTCCGCTGTGGTCTGAAGATTATCTTTCTGCGCCTGAAGCGCTTCTGTCATGTCGTTGAATGCAAAGGTCAAATGACCAAGTTCATCTTCATTAAGTATAGGCGCTTTGTAAGAGAGGTTCCCTTCAGCAACCTCTCCAGTTGCCATAGAAAGATTTCGAAGAGCACGTCTTAATCGATTCGTGATTGAGAACCCAAAGATGAAAACAAAAATGAGAAAGGCACTTGAAATCACCAAAGCTGCCAGGATCGGTTGAAACCGTTTAGCATAAATATACTTAAAATCATCGTCGCTGTTATCTTTAGTTAAAAGAAAAGCGTGCCGCAGAGACTCTCTCGTTTCCTGAGCATATTGGCGGGCCACTAATATCTCAGCAGCAAGTTCCTCTTTGGTAAAGATTTTATTCTTATCTGCAGCGTGCTTTAAAACCAAACGAGCATTCTTCACGAATTCCTCGTTTGATTTGACTGAGAGCTTTAAACTCTCCGGAATTTTTTCAAATTTTCCAGAATGCTTGATAGCCGTTTCAAGGCTTGTTTTAAATAATTTTTGAGCCTCAAAAAAAACAAAACGGACGTCTTTGGTTAATTTAGCGTCGGGAAGGGCTTCAATTTCTTTTTCAGCAGTTTCTAAACTATCTAGGGCCGCTGATATGGAGGTCATCGTTATATTAGCTGCGTTCATTCTTTTTAGAGTGGATAGAAAAGGTTGAGTTGTTAGATACATGCCCACAAACCCAAGTAGGATAAAAACAGATACAGCAATCATGACAGCGCGTAGTCTTTGAACTAGTGAAGATTTTTCTTCAAAAATTCCTGAGCGCTTAAGGGGTTCCTGTGACTTCAATTTTTTTAATGCCTTTATTTTCTAAAAAATTATCTTCGAGTATATACCCAATGGCACCGGGGAAACGTGAAACGAGTGCGAAAGTCATTTTATCGGAACTGAGCTGAGAAGGTGCGCTATTGCCTGTGTAAAGTTTCTGCCCAATCCAAAACTGTTCAAGTTCCCGGGAGCTTCTTCTAAGGATTGAAGAGAGAAAACTTTTTCTCTCAATTGATTCATCAGAACGGTCAAAAAACCTGACCGCCTCACCATTTGGCCATGTACGGTTCTTTTTTAAATACATCTCAGAAATTTGAAATGCTGAAAGTGAAGAGATAGGGTTAGATTCATTTACAATCAAAACCACATTTCTCTGAGCCCATAGGGGAAATGAAATTACAGTAAATAGCAGCATCAAAGATAGTGTTTTCATTAGAATGCCACCCCTGCCGAAAGATCCAGGCTGGTGTAGTCTCTATTTTGTCCGGTGATGATCGCATCCTTACCTACGTAATCATGAAAAGTCAGACCTGCTCTGATTCTGGTAAAAGAAGTCGGAAGCCAGTTTACACCAAATCCATATTCATACTTCTGGATAGGATCACGAAAGGAAGTAGCACCAGTTCCTCCATTTCGAGCTCGAGAACCATATTGATAATCGCCGAAAGCATAGAGTAGAACTTCTTCATCCAGAATATAGATTCCAGGCTCTACGTAAGCGGACCAGGCATCTTGATCCTCATAAAAGCTCTCAATGAATTCAGTCGTTACGAGGAAGGGAGAAAAATTGAAACGAAAGTCCGCTCCCACGGTTTCAAAATTATTCGCACCGATTTTTCCTACCTGAGTTGAGAGTCCTGTATTGAATTTATCCTCAGCCGAGCCCCAGAATATTCGTCCCCCTAGTCCGGGATGCCGTGGAGAAGTCACAGGGCTAAAGGTGTACACGTTATAGCCCCAGGTACTATTAGTGAGCGGAAAACTGGCACTGAGATTTAGGCCTGACCAGAGTGGCGAAACTAGTTCGTTAGTTCTTAGAACTTGAGGTCCCCCTCTTCTGATGAATAGAACAAGTTCTCTCTGCTGGAACGCATGACCAAAGGGGACGTAACCCATTCCCCCCTGTAGGCGGTAATTTGAATTAAAACTGTATTCAAGATAGCCCTGGGTGAGAAGTGTTCCAGTAGTGTAGCTACCGAATTCACGTTTTTCAGGCTGTCCACCTGCCGCTCCCGGATTATTGTGTTCATTTTGAAGAGGGAGAACAAGTCCAGTAATGAACTGAGAAACAAACTTAATATTGTCAGTGTAGTCAGCCGCGATATTGAGACCTAAAATATTACTTGAACTCGTCGCTTGAAACTCTGTATCCGGTCCGCTTAAAAGTGTATAACTTGGCTCAAAAAATCCCCCAAAAGTAATCTTACTATTGAGAAAGCTGGATACCTGACTAGTATCTCTTTCCGATGATTGGAGAAGAAACTCCTCTTGTTGTTTTTCGAGCTCTTCAATCCTCTTAGTAAGAGAGTCCAGACGATCCTGGGCCCATAGGGGGATAGATAAGAACGCAAATGCGAAGCAAAGGGTCAATTTCATGCAAAACCTCATGTTTAGGGTTTAACAGTTGCGGCTATATCCGACAACCGGCATAAGCATAATTTCGGGGATAAAAGTCTTACAAATAATAAAATCTTAACATAGCAGGACTCTTTTTGCCTTTTTGGAGCCTTCAAGAATTCTGCTAGTATTTACCTATGAACTTTCTTATTTCTATCTGTGTTATTTTTTTCTCTATGCACGCACTGGCCCAGGACTTCACTACATCCCGTGGGCCTGGCGGGGAACTTATCCTGACTGGAAGTAATTGCTCTGCACTCCTTAAACAGCGTGAGGCAATTTGTGAGTGGAAAAAAACTGAGGACAAGATTTCGACTCCTCTAAAAGAGAGTAGTTCTTGCAAAATAGTGTCAGGGAAAAGTGTGCTTTCAATTTCAACTTGCCTTCCAAAATTCACTAAAGAATATCACCAGAAAAAGCTTTCAAATTTTGGGCCTAATTGTTGGGGTACGGCCATGAGTTTTTCTCAAATCTCAACAGTTCCAAGATTTATCTGGTCAGAAGAGATGTCTTACTGGCTTGAGAGTCCTCTATGCAGGAAGTTGGGTGCTGATGAATCATTCAGACCCGGCGACGTGCTTAACATGTACGCTCCTGAATCCTTGATGCTCTCGGAGTTCAAAAAGAATGATGGCAGCCGCTTTGTTGAGGCCCTCAATCCCAAAAGGTACCAGGCACCTAAAACTCAGGGGTATACAGGTTTTCAAAGACTTCTCCATTCTGAAATCTATCTGAGTCCACAAATAGCCTTTGGTAAAGATTCTCCTATCAAGGAGGACCAGTTTAATTTTCATCCGTTAAGTGAAACTTATGCACGCCCGAGAGACGATAAAGAATGCATGGAGAATCAGTCTCTTGAGCCGTACTTGCGGGAGTATGATAATGCTCCAAAAGATATTCGAAACTCTCACTGCGCCTATTTCTCCAATGTCTACCGCTGCTCAGATGCCCCGGACTATTTTTCAAATCAATCTCTCTCTGAGGAAGAAATGAAGATTTTAACCAACATAAAAAAACTGCAAGGAATTCAGCAGAAACTCTTTGGCCTAGTGGTTTCTCCAACCGCTAAGATTAGTGAAATAGAAATTGATAAAATTTTAAAATTAGTCGGCCCGATCATTTCTAAAAACTTGGTTGAATTGAAGAAAACAGGAATTGAGAAGAATCGAGAGATGCTACTTGCCTGGGAGTATTTTTCGGCCGCAGGTCTCAAAAAATCGCTCGCGCAGGCCCGGCTCATTCCTGACGTTTAAGCCAGAATTTTAACCTCTCTAAAGTATCATCAAAATCTTTAGCATTTAGACCTGAGCGTTTAAGGAGTGACGAAGCGTCCAGTCTCTCACCGGCCAGAGCAAGATAAGCTTTTTGCATTTTTTCTGACTGATCAGCGATAAGGGTGCTCATCGCACCTGAGTCTAAACGGTCTAGTTCCCGGTAAACATCTCTGATAAGAAAATCAATTGGATCTATGGGTTGAGTGGTTTTCACCTCTACGACTTTAGGGGCTTCATCTTTTAAAAGGGAGAAAATATTCTTATATCGTTTTAGGTTGGCGATATATTCTTTTTTATACATAAGTTCGTTGATTCCCCCGGTATCGATGAGGACTTCATCGAAGTCTCTTAAAAGCTCAATTAAGTAGGTTACCTGGAAGGGATTTAAGGAAAAGTCAGGAAGGTTTTCAAGGCATATTGAACTTCGGCACGTCTCAAAGAAAAGTCGCTGATTCTCAGCGGCTTCGTCATTTGTATAAAAATCATCAAAGGTCATTTCCGAAAAAATAGGCTGAACAAAGACCGCACCAATCTCATCGATGAGATTTTCATACGTCGATAATTCTTCTTCAGTGAATGTGTCGTTGAGAAGATGATCAAAATCTAACTGAAAAGCCTTGAACTTTTTATCAAGGTCTTCCACTGACATGCGAAAATAGAAATAGTGTGCGTTGGACATGCTTTTATATTATTTTAAAGGCTTTACCCGCGCTACCTATTGTTATCCTGAATAGAAAGTTTTTAGATCTCTTTAATATTCAGGGGATAGTCAATAAACCCTTTTAAACTGCTCCATTTGTCTGTATCTTCCAGAAATCGAGCATGTTGATAGGAGTTAAAGAATGGGTCTGTCCAAAAGAATTTTCGTTATCGAAGACGATCTCCATATCAGAGAGTCGTTGACTGAGGTCCTTGAGATCGAAGGCTTTAATGTTTTTTCTGCTGTCAACGGCCAGGAAGCTCTCGATATATTGAGATCTGGCGAGAAAGCTGATCTTATTTTGTTAGATTTGATGATGCCTGTAAAAGATGGTTTTCAATTTAAGGCCGAACAAGAAGTGGATCCCCAGATTTCTAAGATCCCCGTCATCATAATGTCGGCAAATGGAAATATGTCAGCGAAAAAAGAGTTGGGAACTGTAAAAGAGTTTTTGAAAAAACCAATTGATCTGGATGCACTTCTGTCGACCATCAATAAATACATCTAGAAAAAGGGTAAGCAGATTTCTCCGCCTACCCTGCTAAAAACCTAAGCTGCTTTTTTATTATTTTGATCACGGTAAGCGTTGATATCAACGACATTTGTCGCAGCTCCACCGCTACTCTTGGAAGACATTAATTTAGCGTGATTTTGCGCTTTTAATTCCTTCTTCGTCAGTTTCTTTTTTTGACCATGATTTTGATGTTTATCACCCATATACGTACCTCCAAGTTGCGAGCCTAACAAGTGTGCTCCTAAGCTTTATCGGCTGGTTAGAGTCCATTCTTGAGCCTTCTTGTCGGAAACTGGAAAAACATGAATTATTTTTATGACTTACATCGTTAACATGAATGTTAATTTTGAAGACTATGCTGGATATTCTCTATCAAGAGTGGTTTAAGGAGGCATCTTATCTCAAAGGAAACTCAATGCAAAAACTACTCCTAGGCTTGTTGTTCATATCATTTCAGGTCGCTGCTCAGGAAGTTGTTATCTATGATTTTAATAACTGGAAGCTCACAGACATTTCGAAGACCAATACAACCAAGGAAAAACTTTTCACCAGCATGAATCGTGATTTTATTAAACTTGGCGGATCGATCTGTTCAAATCGCGCGCTCATCTGGGCCTACGATTTTAAACGATTCAACAATGTAGACGCCGGGAAAGTGTTTCTGTTTTATACGAAAAAAAATGGTGAGGTCGGACGTAAAACCTGGTGGTATCACGTATCTCCGGTAGTAAATGAAAACGGATCGATTTACACACTCGATGCGGGATTTCCGGGTAACATAAAAGGTCCACTTCTCACACTTGATTGGCTTGAGAAGTTTACAGGAAGTAGAAACTGCAAAGAGATAAGAGCAACCGATACTGATCTTTTGAAAAAAATGTTTGACGGTTATGTCTATCCACAAACTACCTCCCATGGGACCTATGATTGTTATTATATTTACGCTCCAGCAGCTTATTGGACACCATCTTCAGTCGCGAAGGGATTACTCGGTGTAGATGAAAATGATGTGCCTGTTCACTACGTAAGAGAGCAATTCAATACTAACGAGCTCTACCAGGCCTGTGTGGAAGCTGTTACTAGCTCTGCAGGACGTTTCTTTGGCGGTGGAAAAAAACGCTGCAAGGATTATCTACAATACTAATTTCTTCAGTTTAATTTAGCCGCTTTGGAATCTCTTTTTTCATGAGTTCTAAAGCGGTTTGGAAGACTTTTGAATAATAAGGCCTACTCCTGAAACAAAGATAGACTGGTGACGTAAGTCTTTTTTTAGGATTCACAATTTTTATCCGTTTATCATTTTTAACCAAATGCTCAGGCAGAATGGAGACACCCCAACCTTCTGCAACCCCCTCGATGACGCTATAGATTTCATCCAAAAATTTTCTCTTTAACTGTTTTTTGGGCTGCTTGAGATAATCAAAATATTTATAGCTCATCATGTCTTTCTCATCATGATTAAGAAATATGTCTTCGTTAGTAGTATGTGTCTTTGAAGTGATAAAGACATACTCTTCGTTTCCAAGAAAATGAGATTCAATTCCTTCTTTTTTGAGAGGTTGGTCCAAAAAGACAAAATCCATCTCTGCACTCATAAGAAGTCCAGGCAGCTCATCTAGTTCTTTCATTTTATAATTGAAGTGGACTTGAGAATTGTCTCGTAAAAAATCATGAAAGACGGGTAGTACTATAGAGCGGCCAATAGTTGAAAAACTCCCAATCCTAACGGTTCCTTTGAGTTGAGTATTTTCTTCTGTGAAATCGTCCAGGAACTCGCGCTCAAGAGATTCGATCATCTCACAGTAATTAAGGAACTTCTTTCCTGCCTCGGTGAGGGTTACTCCTGTTTTGTTTCGTATAACGAGGATGTGCTGGAGCTCTTCTTCCAGACGCTGGATTCGAATAGAAAGAGCCGCCTGGGTTATTCTCAGAGCTTCAGAAGCTGAAGAAAAACTTTTTTTCCGCGTCAAGGCCAGAAAAGCCGTCGCATGGTCTCGCGATATATTCATAAAATCCTTATAAAGATTTATTATGAATAAATAATAACTATAAAATCAATGTTATTGATAGCGAAAATTCAAATCCCGCACGAGGGTGTCAACCAACTGCTTAATGTACTCTTTGCTTGTATTTTGCTTATCAGGCAAAAATTTTTCAATATACTGTTTCCCCACTCCTGACATTGAGACGATGGCGGTATGAACGAGGTAGCTCAACAAGACATTATTAACCCACTGATACTCAACTTCGGGGACTTTGGGATTTAAATCTCTTTTGAGGAAGATAGTAATTTCGTTAAGACCCATTGGGGTTTCACCCAAGTCCGGAAAGTGCTTAGCATCGAGAAAGAGTTTAAATTCATTTAAGCACTTATATCCGTCGTCCAGGAAAATAGAATAGAGATGTAAGGCATAGTCAGCCGTTGTCTTGAGATCCGGGTTAAGTGCTACGGCCTTAAGCTTAAGCTTGAATTCCTCGCAAGCAAAGAAGGCAACCTCCTCCATAAGATTCTGTTTACTTTTGAAATGGTAGTTCAGAGAGGAGATATTAACTCCTGCTCGTCTGCCAATTTCCCGTGTGGAAGTACCATCAAAACCTTTCACACCAAAAAGGTAGGAAGCGGCTTCGATGATTTTCTTTTTAGTATCGATTTGTGCTTCAGTCATATTACTCTCCCAAGCTTTCTTCAGTGCCGGCACCTGTGATCTTTCTAAAAATGCGGTTCGTGAAAAGACGGAATCTTTCAATATAGGTATAAGCGGCAGGTACGACAATTAATGTTAGAAGTGTTGAACTCACTAATCCACCGATCAATGCGATCCCCATACTTGTTCGTTGTTTAGAAGCTTCATTCAAACCAACAGCAATTGGAATAAATCCTGCGATAAGGGCAAAAGACGTCATCAGGATAGGACGTAATCGATTTTTACCGGCCATAAGAATCGCTTCCTTAATGGCCACCCCTTTCTCAATCTGCTGATGGGTATAATCCACCAGGATGATAGAGTTTTTAGTCGCAACCCCCATGAGCATAATACAACCAATCATCGAGAAGAGATCTAGTGTGGCACCAGGGGCCAATGCCAGAGCAAAGAAGGCTCCACAAAGTGCTAAGGGGAGAACCAACATGATCGTGAACGGTGTAATAAAAGACTCATAAAGAGAGGCCAGAACCAGGTATATAAAAAGAATACCCAGGCCCGAAGCAATCGCCATACTTGTTATAAGTTCGCCGAAATTTTCAGCTTGTCCCACGAATTTGTAGCTCATGCCTTCTGAGAGTTTAACTTCTGTTGCGAAAATTTTATTGATATCCGTGATTGCACCACCCATTCCCGGGCCATCAGGTGAAATATCTGCAGCAATTTGATAATAACGCCCACGATCCTGTCGGGTAATATTAGCTGGGCCAGTGGTCTCTTCCCCCTTCACAATACTTGAGAGTGGAATGAGTCTGTTGTTGATATTTGGGATAGAAATTTTACCAAAATTCTGTTGAAGGTTTCGTTGATCTTCTCTGAGTCTTACTCGGATATCGTATTCTTCGCCAGCAAGACGGTAGACTGCAGGGGTTTGACCTTCCATTAACGTCCGTAATTCTGAACCAATGATATTGGTGGAAACTCCGAGACGCTCAGCTTTTGTCCGATCGGGAAGGACCTGAAATTCAGGTTTTCCCGGGCGGAAACTTAAATCCACATCCTTAAGAGCTGGATGATTTTTTAATTTTTCGAAAACTAGAGTCGAAACTCTTGCTAGTTCTTTCTCGTCATTACCCTGGATATTTAAGTTGAAAGGACGCTGACCTCCACCAATGTTATCAAAGTCAGTCACCTGAACATTAGCGTAAGCAAATGGTGTTAACTCCTTACGCATAATATCTTTAAACTTAATAGTGTTCATTCCCGGACGTTTTTTAGCATCAACCAGTCGAACATACATGGAAGCCTTGTTTGCTTCTCCATCCGCAGTACCAACTGTCAGAACGTTGATGAGAACTTCGGGGTGTTTACGGAGGATCGTATCGACCTCAAGGGCCACACGATTCATTTCTTTTAAGCTGGATCCTGGAGGCAGATCCATCTTAATGGAAAACTCACCTTGATCCTGGGCGGCGATAAATGTTTTTGGGACAAATTTCAGAGTATAAATACTGGCCACAAAGATCAGAACTGCGATCCCGATCATCTTTAATGGATTGTTGAGAGTTACGTGAAGAATTTTCACATACACGTTTTCAAGATAATCCTGAAACCTGTTAAAAGCGGCCAGTACTCGTCCTATTGTTCGGTCAAATAAGGAATTCCCCTTACCAATCTCACTATGAGGAACAACTTTTCCTGCAAAATAGGCAGACATCATCGGAGCGATGGTTATGGCATCAAACATTGAAATGATCAGGGCAAAACAAATGGTCATTCCGAATTGTTTTAAAAACTGACCCACGACACCCGAAATAAATGCGATGGGACCAAATACTGCAATAACTGTGAGGGTGGTCGCGATTACGGCCATCATCACTTCCTGAGTTCCCTCAATCGCAGCTTTACGAGGGGATTTGCCCATTTCCAAATGTCGAAAAATATTCTCCCGTACTACGATGGCATCATCAATCAACAATCCAACGGCCAATGATAACGCCAGCAAAGACATAACATTGATAGTGTAACCTGCGACTGCAAGGAGTACAAAAGCTCCCAATAATGAATTTGGTAGGGCCAGACCTGTAATGATTGTTGAGCGGAAAGAAGCCAGGAAGAAAAAAACCACAATAATGGTCAGGATAATACCAATGGTAATTGATTCCTGAACATCAAAGATATTGTCCCTGATAGCCTTTGAGCCATCTCTTACGATTGTAATCTCAGCATTCTTATTTAATTTTTTAAGTTGTTCACCTAAAAGTGAGACTTGCTTGATAACGTTGTCAGCAACTTCGACAGTATTGGCCCCTGATTGACGGTAAACCTGGATAAAAAGAGCACGGTTACCGTTAACATAACCAAGGTTTTTTTCGTCGGCCAGACCCTCTCGGACAGTAGCAACATCACTTAAGACAACTGGAACATCATTGCCATAAAATTGGACGATCGTATTATTAATCTCATTAATATTCTGGAATTCACCAACTGTTCTAAAAACAGTTTCTTTTTTTGCGGTCACATCGATTTTACCGGAAGGAATATTTTTCCCGGCATTTCCAAGTGCCTGTGAAACCTGAATACCAGAGACCTGACGGAACTTCATTTTATCCAGATCAAGATCAACTAAAATCTCCCGCTCCCGACCCCCAATAATTTGGACGAGACCGACCTGATTTATTTGCTCCATCTTGGGTTTAACTGTGAGATTGGCCAGGTCATAGAGTTCCGCCTCGCTCATGTCAGCTTTAAGAGCGATACCAATAATCGGCTGATCCGAAGGATCTACTCGTCTGATGGTAGATTCTTCAACATCGTCAGGGAGTTTTGATTTTGCAGAACTAACTTTGTCTCTGACCTGTTGTTCCGCATATTTTATGTCAGTAGAAAAAGTGAATTCAATAATGACAATACTCACACCTTCCTGATTCTGAGAACGGATGGTTTTTACACCGGAGATGGTTGCAAACTCTTCTTCATAAATTTTCGAAATAAGAGTTTCAGTCTCTCTTGGTCCTGCACCTGGGTAAGGAGTTGTGACGGTGACAACAGGAAAAGTGACGTCCGGAAAAAGATCCACTGGAAGGGATCTCAGGGAGAGATATCCGGTGATCATCGTTACCAGTATAATACATGTTATGAAAATTGGTCTATTGATAGAGAGTTTCGCAAAAGAGAAGCCACCCTGATCTGGTTGTTGATTACTCATTAGAGACTCCACTGAAGAGCTTTAATTGGTTATAGACTGTGACTAGTTCTTGTTCGTTTCTTAGATTTAATAGTTGGGCATTGGCAAAGTCCTGCTCAAACTGCAAAACCTGAAATGTCGTCGTGCGGCCTTGATTGAACCGGCGTTTTTCTGAAGTGAGTTTTTTGCCCTGAACTTCTTCCATACGGCGTGAAATTTTTAAGCGTTTTTTGAATTCTTCAAACCTCTGAGAAAGAATTTCCCATTCGCGGTCAACTTCATAAACTTTTCGGCGGGAACTCAAGTCCGCAGCAACCTTATCCTGCGCGTACCCTTTTCGGTAATCTGAGAGGGCCCCGAAATCGATGGGTGTGCTGAAGCGAAGTCCAACGATGGTCCAGGGTTTGGTATTCCCAGCGGCCTGATCAAAAGCATCAGTATACTGACTGTTGCGTCCATTCATGGAGTAACTTCCATAAACTTCAAGATTTGGTTTGTTTCTCTCGTTACCCAAAATTGAAGTCGCAATTGTCGATTTTTGATTTTCGATAGAAATCAGAACATCTTCTCTGATTCCTGATTTCTCCGGAGCTTTTGCCGTTAAAAGAAAATCTCTGTCAGGAGCATTTGTACTTGTTAGTGAAACGTCTTCATTGGACTGCCTGACAGAATTAAACTCTCTACGAGCAGTATCAAGTTCAATTAAAGCGTTTTCTTGCTCAAGTTCGCGAGACTGCAGGTTTGCCTCGGCCTGGAGATAGTCGGCTTCATCCACGAGATTATTTTTCAAACGCTGGGAGTTCCAGTCGCGAAGCTTCATGGCACGAGCGAGACTCTCTTTTTGTACTTTCAGAGATTCCTCTGCAAAGACCAGACGCCAATAGGCGTTTTCGGCCCTGATAAGAAGTTGCTTATATGTAAATTGATCATTTAATCTGGCCGCTTCATTCTGAGACAGCTGAGCTTGCTCATTGGCCTCAAATTCTGCACCCATAAAGTTTCTCCATAAACTTTGAGAGAGCTCAAGTTGTGGGGCCACATCATAGAAAGAATCTTGCGCAAGATTCTTT
>DLGL01000096.1:30849-51740 GCA_002482685.1 Bacteriovoracaceae bacterium UBA7695
ATAGATATTGTAGGAAATAGTGGCTTTAGTGCCAGTTCGAAAATTTTGTGTGAGGCCAGTGCGGAACGTTTCACGAATAGTCTGAGTTCCCTGAAAAGCGGGAGCATTTGTAGGTCGTTGATCGTCGCTGAACTCTCCGTTTAAAAAGAAAGAGGGTGTAAAAAATAGACTCCCTTCAGTGCGGCGCAAGGCCTTGGCTTCCATACCGAGTTTGGCACCTCTTAAACCCTCGTTACTCACCCCTACTTGTGCGAGGTATTCGTCGAGAGTTAGGGCGTAAGATGGAAGGCAAAGGAGGATGGCCGAGGCCATAAAAAGAGTACGAGTGTAGTGAAGTTTCATGTTTCCTCAGTTAATCAAACGATTGTTTAAAACTTTTGATTAACTTAAGACTGAATGGAATATTAGGCAACTGGATATTTTGTCCAAGTGCTTAACTTTAATTAATTCAATATGTTACTTGCTGGTAGTGGCAGCTGTGCCAATCCGACCAAACTGGTAAGTTATCCTGTTTTGTCGTGTAATTGCGGTTAAGTCCCGGAAGGGAGAGGTGAATTTCTGGTTGTTTTTTTAACACCACAATCATTCGCATTGAGGCACCTGAGTAGTGATCATAGATCTTTTTATCTGGATCCCATTTTGATGTTCCAGGATCTACGCTGTGATTATCACCAAAACCTGGAAGCTCCGGAGAGAAAATCCATTCTTTGTTCTGACTTAGATGTGAGAAATAAAGGCGATGAATCTTACTCCATGTGCGCCCATCGACCTGTTGTTTGGCAACATTGTAAAACGACATGAGTTCAGATTTCTTTTTTTCATCGAGATTATTCAACAGATTGAAAAGCGCGTATTCATTAACCTGCCACCCCTCCATTAATAGATCCATGAGTCGGCGGTAGATTGAAGGGGCCAGACTTTCATCGCTAGTCTGAAAATCCCAGTTTTTGAATTCAGCAATGTCGGCATTTTTCAGAATTCTGGGAACAAAATGAATAGCATCAAGGGCCTGACGATCACACTGAAGATTCTGAAAACTTTTAACGTCTTGCTTTTGACTTTTTAATTCCTCGTCAATTCGAGAGGCGCGAAAAGAATAACTATAGGCCCTGCCTCCATGAAATTTTGAATCCAACGGCCAGTGACGGTTATTGGCCGTGTAAACATAATGACGTTTGGGTTTAAGCACCGAGGGTCTGGAAATATTTTCCAGTAGTGGTGTCGACCTGAATTGATCCATGCTTTCACGAGCCACTCCATAGGTCGGTGCTGATTCCTGCTGATACACCTGCCCAACCATGCGGTACCCGATGTCCCCACTTGAATCAGCAAAAACAAAATTCCAAGCGGGCAGACCTACTTTGAGTAATATAGCATCCATTTCTGAAACGGTTTTAGCGTGGACTAAACTAAACATAGGAAGAAGGTCACTGCCTTTAAGCTGGAAGCCTGTCCATCTGAGAACTAGTTTCTCTTCGGCTTCGAGCTCCAGCGGAATGATCAAGTCGCCCTCTTTAGTTTTCTCAAAACTTTTAAGAAAAAAAGGAACTTTAAAAAATCCTAACTTCACATCGACGGTTGGGCGAAAAGTAACGATATCCGATTTTTTGAGATCTTTCACAAAAACAAGATCTGCTGAATTCATATAAGAGTTGGTGAGCCCCCATGCGACTTTTCCGTTCGTGCCACTCACAATGACGGGCACCCCAGGCAAACTCGCACCCATAGCATGCTGCTCTGGCGACTGAATATTTATCCAGTACCAAAAAAGAGGTGTTTTTAAATCCAGGTGTGGATCATTGGCCAACATAGCAAAACCATTTTTGGACTTTTGTTTACTCACGACCCAATTGTTGGAGCCAGATTCTTTACCAAACACTTGCGGAAAATTTGCCCAGAGCTCGGGCAAAGGGATGGTACTGGAGGTAGTCTGAGTCTTAACACTACCTTTGGAGTATTCGCCAGATTTCAAAATTGTATTGAACCATGGATTGGTATCCTCTTCGAAGAGCTTAGCAGTTTGATCTTTCCAGTGCTCTTTAAATTTTTCTTCCTCGTAGTCTCGGGTAAAGGTTTTTCGAGTCTGATCAAATGACTGAAGAACTAAAAGCAGGATAGAATATTCAGCTTTCCATTCCTGCGGAGTGTATTCCAGATCCAGAAATTCACGTGCTTTCTTACCTTCCACAAATCCAAGGTTTGCTCCTTTGGCATAGGATTCAAGCCAGCTTTTTTGCAAATCTGGAAGCTCCTTAAATATTCTTGAAGCGAGTGCGGGAAGATCCAAAAGGCGCATCATGAGGTCACTCTTTAAAGATGAGAATCCGTAGATCTCGGAATTTCTTCCCTGAGCTGTCCTCAAAAAATAGTCCATTTCCCATGCACGGTCTCGACCATGATGATATCCAAAACAGAAATAATATTCCTCTACGGACCGAACTTTTTGATGAGTAATCCCCATCTGATCGTATGTGGCTTCACATTTAATTTCGTTTGAGGCAAAGGAAACCAGACTTAAAAGCAGGAAAAAAAAACAGATCATTTAGAAATCCAGGCGTGAAAATAGTTGAGCTTTAAAACTGTTGAATAATTCTCTAGGTATATCAGGATTTTGCCGGGCCAGAGATTCTACCACCAAATTTGATTCTTCCGCAGTCAGCGCCAAATAGCGCGTACGGTTTTCAAAAGCGTGACCCCACTGCTTTGTTTTAAACCGGATAGGAGAATTAGCTCCGATAGAAACAGCTGCATAAATAAGTTTAGCTTGCCTGTGAGCACCAGTAGCAGCAACACACTCCCTCAATCTGACGTCTGTTTCCTTACGGTCTGACTTAGAACCACCTGCCCAGAAATATAAATCATGCTCAACACAACAGTGCTTCCATAATTCTGGTTTTTGGCGGGTCCCTTCAGGGTAGGAAGTGCAATAATCAGTTAAGAATGGCTTAAGATCTACAGGTGTCTTACCAAAGGCTGGCAAACTAATAAGAAATAAAAGAAGTATGCGAATGTTCATGGAGTCATCACCCTTAAGATATCCTTTTTATCAACTACTCAGGGGACGGTTTACTTCCCTGCGTGAAATTTTATGCTACAAAATTCGAGATCGAAACACTTAAAAGGAGCTTCGCATGTTTAAAAAGTTTTTTCTTCTAATGGTAGCATTTTCAATCCTGACGGTTCAGGCCAATGCTGCTACTCACAACAATTTAAAGGCGGCGTTTGATGATCTCAACTACTCTCTTTCTGTTGAGTGGGATCAATCGGACAAGGCGTTCTACAATGCAAAAATGGATAACTTTGCAAATACAATTAAGGAACTTCAAGCTGAAGGTCTAACAAACCAAGAGCTAGTAGATTTCACATTATCTCAAGTTAAAGATCAAAAGCTTGCTCAAGATCTTAAAACGGCCTTCACAATGGTTGTTATTAACAAGATGTCACCTTCAGAAGCTCACGCTTATATCACAGATGTAATGAGCAGATCATACTCTACTGGTGCTAGCTGGGCCGGAGAAGTTATTCTTGGGGCCATCGGTCTTGTGATTTTTGTTGCTCTAGCTGCAATTGTGGTTGGAAGTGCAAAAATTGAAGATGGTTGCTACAAAGTTCGTACATGCGATCAAGCATGTATTGGTAACTCGTGTGTTGAAGAATGCGACTACCGTTGTATCTAATCTAAATTTTCAGGAAGCTACTCAAGGACGAGTAGCTTTTTTCTTAGATTCTGTTCACAATGAATCATGTATAAAATCTTCTTACTCCTCATTCTTTTTAGCTGCTCTCATAAATCCAATCAGAAACCACCCATACCTGACGGACTAGTCACAATAGAAACTGCTGTAGATCACTTAACTGCCTCTTACCTGAAAGGCTGCGTCGATGCTTTTCATGCTTTAAAGATTCCAAAATCCTTCCATCATTGCCGCACCCAGGCAGAGATCCACCGGAAAGATGTTCAACATGTTCTTGATCAGGAATAGTAAGCCTTTATAATAGACTCTAAAGAGAGGTTTAAATGCGTACTTTCGATCAATGGATGTCTGAGTATGGGGTAAGCCATAATAATCCCACTAACCAGCTTATACATAAGATATGTGTGCCTCTCATTATGCTTTCAGTAATCGGAATTCTTTGGTCGACTCCAACGCCAGAATTTTTTCAATCACTTCCCTATTTAAACTGGGCAACCATTTTTGTGGCCGGTTGCTTAATCTTTTATCTGACTTTAAGTTTTGTGATGTTTTTAGGAATGTTGATTTTAACCGGAGTCATGTGCTGGCTGTGTCAGTTAATGGAGAATGCCGGAATTTTACTTCCGGCCTCTATTACAATTTTTCTCTTGTCATGGATCGGACAATTTTATGGGCACAAAGTTGAAGGAAAAAAGCCCTCTTTCCTTCAGGATCTGGCCTTTCTTTTAATTGGTCCACTTTGGGTTCTGAGATTTTTTTATGCGAAGATTGGGCTTAAGATTTGAGGTTCGTCATCTCTTCAGCTTTTACCCATTGATCAAATTGTTCCGCCGTTAGATAACCTGAATCAATAGCGGCAGCCTTCAGCGTTTTTCCTTCAGCATGAGCAGCCTTGGCAATTTTAGCGGCCTTATCGTACCCAATATGAGGATTGAGGGCGGTGACCAGCATAAGAGAGTTATTTAAAAGCTCTGTGATACGCTGCTGATTGGGCTGAATCCCCGTCGCACAGAATTCATCAAATGAATTACAGCCGTCAGTCAGTAGCCGGACACTTTGTAGAAAATTGTGGATGATAAGTGGTTTGAACACATTGAGTTCAAAGTTTCCTGATGCTCCACCAATGTTAATAGCAACATCATTTCCCATAACCTGTGCACAAATCATGGTTAAAGCTTCACACTGAGTAGGATTTACTTTTCCTGGCATAATAGATGAGCCAGGTTCATTTTCAGGAATGCTAATTTCACCAAGACCACTTCTCGGACCAGAAGCTAGCCATCGGATATCGTTTGCTATTTTAAATAAACTTGCTGCCAAACCTTTTAGAGCACCATGGGCGTGAACGATCGCATCGTTAGCGGCCAGAGCTTCGAATTTGTTTGGCGCTGTCTCAAAATGAAGACCGGTGAGTTCAGAAATTTTTCTCGCCATTTTTTCGGCGTATCCCTTAGGAGCATTTAGTCCGGTCCCTACAGCAGTTCCACCCAAAGCCAGCTCTCTAAGGTGAGTCAATGAATTTTCAATATGGGCCACTGAATGATTGAGCTGGAAAACATAACCTGAGAGCTCCTGACCCAACGTGATTGGAGTTGCATCCATCAAGTGGGTACGGCCAATTTTTGTAACGGACATGAATTCTTTAGATTTTTCTTCTAGAGTATCACGGAGCTTTTCTATAGCTGGTATTAAATCCAACACAATTCCCTGAACAGCGGATATGCTCATTGCCGTTGGGAAAACATCATTAGAACTTTGAGATTTATTAACGTCATCATTAGGATGAACTTTCCGTTTTTCGCCTCTCTCACCGTCCATAATTTCACTGGCCAGATTCGCCAGCACTTCGTTGACGTTCATATTCGTTTGAGTGCCGCTACCTGTCTGCCAGACGGATAACGGGAACTCTGAGTGATGCTGACCATTAAGGATTTCATGATCGGCTCCCTTAATGGCAAGTGACTTATCTATTGGAAGCAGTTTTAATTCACCATTAACTATCGCAGCTGATTTTTTAATAAGAACGAGAGCTTTAATTAAATTGATATCCATCTTTTCAGTGGAAATGGCAAAATGGTGTAGAGATCGCTGAGTCTGTGCCCCCCATAATTTATCCGAAGGCACCTCGATTTCTCCAAAGGTATCTTTTTCAATGCGACTATGAGTGTTTTCCATTTAATCTCTTTTATTAATGTAATTTTATTTTTTGATTCATTACTGGTGAAAACAGAAGCTTCAACGATTTTGTAAGGATGAGCAAGCACGAAAATTTTCAAAGCAATGAAGAGATCGCAAAAACACCTCTCGCTTCCGTAACAAAGCGAGAGGTGTTTAAATTTATTTAACCTTTAACTTACAATTGTCTCTAATGCCATTCACTGCAACATTGATTTTAGGAGGATTCCCATCAACCATACTAGGTTGTGTGAACGTAAATCGTTTAGATGCGTTTTTAAGAGACTTGTCACTTTCGTTAGAGAAAACGACGGCCTTACCACTCTCAGAAGAATAGGCAGAACCATCCTCCGCAAGAAGTTTTGTTTTCACGTCACCTTCTGAGACGTAAACAAATTTTTCGCCCTCTTTAGCAAGGACCTGAACTTTTTCTTTGCAGTTATTAGTTGTCTCAGCGACTACTTTCCAATCTGCAGCAGACCATGCAAATGAAGTGAGTGACATGAGAGAAAGTAGGAAAACCGATTTCATCTTTGACTCCTATTTAAGCTATTACTCTCATATGAGTAACGCCGGAGAAGATACATGGAACAGCTAATCAGAGTCTTTGATCAGTGAGTCGATATGAGCTTAATTTATTCTATATTAAGTTCTTCTAATTAATTTTAAGGCTACCTAAATTTAACTTAGACCAACTCGTTGAGGGCCTTTTTGATACGATTTACCGCTTCACGAATTATATCCTCCGAAGTGGCGTAAGAGAGCCTCAGATAATCAGGAGCACCAAAAGCAGCACCCGGGGTCATGGCGACGTGGCCTACGTTGAGCAGGTACATGCACAAATCTTTTGCATCTTTAATAACAACGTCGCCATGTTTTTTTCCAAAGTAATAAGAAACTTCCGGAAATAAATAGAAGGCTCCACCTGGATTATTCACCTTGATATGAGGAACTTCCTTCATTAAGGAAATTAATAAATCACGACGTTTTAAAAAAGCTTCCTGCATAGGTTTAACAACCATAGGGTCTGCACTTAGAGCAGCGATAGCCGCACGTTGAGTGATTGAGCAGGCCCCTGATGTAAATTGACCTTGAATTTTCCCGCAAGCTGCAGCGATGGCCTGAGGTGCGCCGATGTAGCCCAGACGCCATCCAGTCATTGCAAAGCCTTTAGATAAACCATTCACTGTGATCGTCCGGTCTGCTAATTCAGGAATAGATCCTATTGAGAACATTTTCCCTTCGAAAGTGATGAGTTCATAAATTTCGTCTGCGCAAATGAGAACATGGGGATTTTTTTTGAAAACCTCTCCCAATGCCCTTAGTTCACTCTCTGAATACATTGTTCCAGTCGGGTTACAGGGATTTGAAAATAAAAAAAGTTTTGTCTTTGGAGTAATCGATTTTTCTAACTGGGCAGGTGTGATTTTAAAATCTGTCTTATAAGTGGTTTCAAGAGCAACGACTCTTCCTTCATTCAAATTGATCATATCAGCGTAGCTCACCCAATAAGGCGCAGGAAGAATCACTTCATCCCCCGGATTTATAACGGCCATCACGAGATTAATAATGCTCTGTTTAGCACCGGTCGATACAATGATTTGAGAAGGCTTGTAGTTCAGGTTGTTGTCACGTTTGAATTTATTTGAAATAGCCTCGAGCAAATCTTTATACCCGGGAACTGGGGTGTAATAAGAAAAGTTTTTATCTATCGCTTCCTTGGCCGCCAGTTTAATAAAATCGGGAGTCGCAAAGGCAGGCTCGCCTAAACTCATATTGATGACGTTTACACCTTTTTCTTTCAACTCATTACCCAAACGGGCCATGGCAAGAGTTTCAGATTCGGCGAGTTTTTCTACACGTTGAGATAAGAAGTTCATTGGTTTTCCTAGGGAGGTTAGACCCCCCTATTGTATCAAAAGTTTCATTTTTTGAAAGGAACTACTTAAAGCTAACTTGAATTGGACAGTGATCAGAGACAGACTGATAGTCGATACCTAAATCTTCAGGGGTGGCATCCCGGCAGTCGAGCTTTGCACAATGAGCGCCGAGCTGAATATCTTCAACGTCTTTAGTCATACTCTCTTTGACGACGATATGGTCAAGGATAGAAGACTGGTGAAGTCCATTGCCCAGTATTCCTGTCCAATAACTTGTGCAGCCAAGGTTTTCAGACATTGTTTTATATTTTGAAACTGCCAAAAAACTTGAGAATTGATCGTAATCTGCATCTTTAAGATTATAACCAGTGGTATTCAAGTCACCCATTAAGATGAGATTCTGAGAGCTAAACTTTTTTGCTAATTGGGCCAGAAGTTGATACTGCGTCCAGCGCTGCCTCATAGCAGATTCCGCCCCACCTGCTTTCAAATGAAGAGCAGCAAAAACATAATTTTTCTTGGTAGCGACTTCTTGCAATGTAACAATTAGAGCAGGCCGCAAACTTCCACACTTATTATCAGAACTAGAAAATTTGAGATCTTCAGCAGAAGAAATGAACTTAAAAGTCTTAGGATTGAAAACGATGGCCAGCTTCTGACGACCGAAACCGCCGCAGTCTGAAGTAATCGTCTGGTAACCAGGCAGGTTTGTGTTAATCAATGATGTAAAAGCTGCTGTATTCACAACCTCAACAAAACCCATGACATCACTTTTAAATTCTTTGAGATTTTTCCCAAGCTGGCCCAGGTCTGTCGCTCCAGCTCCAGGGTCTTTATTAAAATTTCTAATATTGTAGTGAGTGACGTTCCAACCGGCCCATGCATGAGACCCGAGGAGAAGCAGAAGAGCGATAAATTTCATTTTTACATCCATGTAAAGTTCTGCATAAATTGAATGATTTCTATCTATTTTTGGCAATTGATTAATTCAAAAAGATTCTGTCTTAACCTAAAGCTAACAACGATGATTGTATTTTCGTTATGTTCAACCTGGCCTCTTCAGGTGAAACCTTAGCTGCGTCAAAATCTTTCATCCTTAGCCATGGTGGATCATAAAATTGGGGATCACTGTCGTAGCGAGGGAAAAAATGCCAGTGCACATGGGCAACAACGTTTCCTAAACTGCACATATTCATTTTTTTTGGCGAAAATGCTGACTCAATGGCCTTTGATGATTTCATCATTTCCTGAAAAACCTCCGTCTGTAGGGGCAGAGGCATATCGGACATTTCCTTGTAATGCTCTTTGGCCACCAGAACTGAGTATCCTTGATAAAACTGATGCTCACCCAGCATAAGATAGCTGTGCTTAAACTCGTGAATGAGGTACGGATAATTATGATTCTGAGTTTTAGTAACTCTCTCACAAAGAGGACAATTCATTTTCTTCCTTAGGTCAGAATTTTTGTATGCATCCAGCCTGTGAGGCTTCTTCTTTCTTTATGACAGACTTTTACCTCATGGGGAAAATCCCTACTTAAAAAAACCACAAGTGAGCCCGGTTCCGGGAGGATGGTTTCAAGAACTTCATTCTGTTTATTATAAAGGATTAGTTCGCCTCCATCTTTATTTTCCCACTCCGTGTGGACATAAAAAATAAAGGACAGGCAACGAGATGAATCCGTCTCGAATTGATCTAAATGTTTCTTATAAAAACTACCGGAGGGATAGCGGGCAAGGTGGCATTCAAAATCTTTCACTCCCAAATACAGATGCTGATTCAAAGCAGACTTTAAATTTTCTAAAAGGGAGAGAGTAAATAAAGCTTCTTTCTTTGGATTAAGGGGATCCAACCAACAGATCCAATCTCCGCGAATCTCTTCTATCCTCTGTGGGCCTTTATTTTTTCCAACCCGTGCCGCGTGAAAAGTCTCATTAAAGAGTGGGGCCATCTCTAATAAATGCTCTGGCTTAAGGATTTGCTGCTGGTAGCTATATCCTTTATGAGTTAATTCTTGAATAATCTGGTCAAACATTTAGTGGACTCTGGGTAATTTGGTCTTCTATTATTGTACGAGTAAAAACGATACATGCAAAAGGGGTTTCCATGAAACTTTTAGCTCTCATTCTGACACTCAGTTTTTCTCTTTCTGCGGCAGCAAGCTGGCGCTCAGAAACAACTCGCACTCTTAATGAGTATGCCTATGCATGTGATGATACAAAGGTAACCGTGGACTCTATCGTCGCCAATGAGCACATCAAAGGTCACATCACTGGTCTTCCAACCGAGGCACTTGAAAAATTTAAAGTCGTTTTCTATGTAAAGACTAACATCTGGTATGTACATCCTTACGCATTCTACGCCGGTCAGCCTGAGGGTTATAGTTATTCGAACTTAACTAACGATGGTGAATTTACAATCAAATCTGTTCAGCGTGGAGTTCCTTCAAAAACTCTGGCGGCAGTTGTTGTCCCTAAATCTTTTAAAATTAAAGCTACAAAATGGTGGCTCAATCCGCTCTTTGGATTTTTAGGTGGTGTTCTGAAATATGATTGTGCCTATACTTTAGTGGATGGTAACGGCGACTTCTAAGAGTTTGCCACTAACAATCTCATCTGCCGCTTAAGAACTAAACCTAACATCATGGCCACCAAGGCTAATGATAATGCCAATCCGAACCAAAATCCTTGAGCTTCCATCCCGCGGTGGAAGCCAAGATAATAACCTAGTGGTATTCCAATAACCCAATAGCCAACGAAGATGGCAATCGATGAAGGCTTAGTAACGTTAAGTCCTCTCAGGACTCCTGACAGTGTCACCTGTGCTCCATCAAATAATTGAAAGCAGGCGACCCAAAATAGTAACTTCGTTCCCCAGTTAATAACATCTACATCCTGAGTGTATAATTTTAATATCCCTTCAGGAAAAAAGTAGAAGGTCGCTCCCATCAATATCGCTATAAAGACCGATAAGCCCAGACTCACTTGAGCGAAAAGTCCAATCAGAGAATAGTTTTTTTCTCCATAAGCATGCCCCACTTTAACTGATACGGCCGAGGAAATTGATAACGGAATCATAAACGCCAGAGAAGCAATATTGAGGCATAGATTATTTCCTGCAACCTGATCCTCAGAAAAACGGCCTACAAACAAAGTCACTGAACAAAATGCCAACACTTCAAAGAAAAAAGTCCCTGTAATCGGTAGTCCCACTCTAAACATCTCACGCATCAGTTTCCAGTCCAGAGTTTTGGAGGTTTTCCAAAATTTCCAGGACATGAAAAAGAGAACAAAAGACATTGTCATTCTGCAGATGAGGCTCGCCCAGGCCAGTCCTGATTCTTTTAATTCAGGAAACCCATACAGACCAAAAACCAATAGAACATTGATTCCTAGGTTGAAACCAGCAGCACCAATGGCGGTAATATTGGCGGCCATGGTTTTTTCCTGAGACTGGTAGAATTCTTTCACACCCTGATAAAGGCCCAGACCAAAAGTTGAGAAACTGGTGACGAGTATATACTCCTGAATAATTGGATTTAACTGGGGACCGTAATCTAATACGGGAACTAAAAAATAACTTAACAACGACAGGGCACAAGAGATTAATGAAATCAGAAGACTGTAACAAATTATTGTCCAATAGGTGTCACGTACATCCTCACCTTTGCCACGCAATTGGGCCAGCATGGGACTGATAGAAAACTGCATACCAAGAAGCGAGATCTGTATGGGATTAAGAATAGCTGTCGCAAGGCCAATGGCGGCTAGACATTCTTTAGAATACCTTCCAGCAACAATCATATCTCCAGTCCCGATTAACATGAGGCCTATTTGCCCAAAGATAATCGGTACAGCAAAAATAAGTATCTGTTTCAGGGCTTCAGGTCGCTTGATTGTTTGCATTAATCTATGCTTTCTTTGGAGAGAATAAACTGATCATACTCTTCCTGATATGTAAGAAGTGTTGGATCTTTTATTCGATCAATATAAAGTTTACCAAAAAGATGATCAAGTTCATGTTGAACAACAGTGGCAAGAAACCCTTCCGCCTGAAGAGTCTGCTCTTTTCCTGTTTCATCAAGATAGTTAACCTTGATCAGTTGTGGTCTCTCAACAAAACCGCGAAGGCCTGGAACTGACAAACATCCTTCCCAATATCCCCGACTCTCCGGGGATAAGATTTCAATCACTGGGTTCACAAAAACTGTAAATGGAAGATTAATTTCCTGCCCATAACGATTCAAACTCAAAAGCTCGATAACACAAACTTTTAATGAGACACCTATCTGAGGAGCCGCGATGCCAATGCCACCGTAGTGTTTCATGGAGTCTCGCAAATCTGCGATTAGCCGACTGAACTTGTCAGAGTTAATCTCATCCAGGGCCACATCCCTGGCCACTTCTCTCAATACTGGATTTCCCATACGACAAATGGGTTGAATCATAAAACCTCTCCCAGAAGACTCATGTTTAGGCAGTCAGAACCGATCAGTTTTATCAAATAGGATAAACATGAACTTTATTAATTTTCTAAGTGCTGCTGGACTTTATCTTCTCATCTCTCTGCCCACTTATGCTACAGCTGTTGAAGAGAAAAATTTAAATTTCATGCCTAAAATTCAAAATCTCATGAAAGGTGATGTTCATTACTCAGTAGAGCTTTTGGATCCTGCTAAGCTGGAAGTGAAGTATCCTGATCTATCCTCTTTAGACTCTTTAGGTTTTATCAAAAATAAGAGTATAAAAATTCTCATCGCCAAATCAGTCTATATGGTTGAAAAGCCTGCGGGATTTTTTGATCACTTGAACACTGGGGATGAGCGATTTCTAAAGCATACGTTTCGTGATCTTAGCCTCATGAAAATAAGTGAGAATCATTTTAAAGTTCAATCATCCGGAGAAACTCCCTATTCCTACATGATGGACACATATTTTGATTCAGATGAAATTAGCACACTCCCAAATGCTAAAGTCATCAGGGCAGTGACCCAGGCCAGGCGCCTGGATGTTATATCCCTCAGCTCATCGTCAACGCTGTTTCGAGAATCTACCAAGTTTAGTGATTTTGCTAAGGGAAAAGTGTTAGTCAGTTCATTCATTCCTTTGAAAGAAAATAGAACTTTGGTGATTTCTTATGCACTGACTGCTATCAAAACTGAATTTGCGGTGAAAGAAAACTTAAAGAGAATTTTTAGAAATGAGATTTTGCAGGCTAAAAGGCTTACAGATAATTACAAGTCCCAAGAATAAAACAGGTCCCCGTTAGGGAACCTGTTCGTATTTCATTCGAGAAAACATCTTTCTATGAATTCTATCTTTTACTTTTTTCTTTTGCTCACCTAGCGAGCGCATCGCCTTATCGATGGCCGTAGCGAGTGCTTCATAAAGATTTTCACCATGAGAATTAAATGCATAGTCTTGATGAAAGTTATGGATCGCAAGGCTTGTGACGTAACTCTTATTCTCATATTTCAAATTTACATGAATGTTGGCCGAGGGTGAGAGGTATTTGTTTAACTTACTTACTCGGTCTTCTACAAATTGTTTAGACCATGGAGAATTATCCAGATTTTGATAATGAACTTGGACATGCATAAATGCTCCTTTTTAGCGTTGGATAAATACTAACAAAGAGGGTTGTGTTGATACATTCAGAAAATTCGAGGTAACCCTTAAGTACTAATTAAGGGTTGATTAAAAAGCTCTTCATTGCGTGAAGGGCCAGTGGATTCAGAATTTTTCTTTTCCCGATAATCATCCAGACTTCTTCCTGGATTTCTTTAATAGGATGAAGCTCGATTAGAAGTTTTTTTTCAATCAGCTGAGGGACACTGTTTTTCATAACAATAATTAATCCTAAACCTCTAAGAGCAAGATCAATTTCAGTCGCCTTATCTTCAACTTCGGCAATGACATCAAGTTTAAGTTTCTTATCCAGAAAGTAATTATCCAGTTTTTGACGAAGACTTGAATCATACGTAGGAAGAATAAAAGGTATTTTTCCAATCTCCCCTAACTTACCTTTTAAATTTTTAAATTTTGGATGGCCAATTATCACCAGACTTTCTTTCATTAACAGTTTCGATTCATAAATAAATGAGTTATCAACAGCTGGCACAGAATTAGTGAGGATGAGATCTAGTTTGTATTCATTTTGAAGCCTGATAAGTTCTTCTCTGTTACTTTCTTTAAGTACCACTTTGCATTTTTTTGTTTCAATTAAAAAAGTCAGCAGTTCATCAGAGATTGATTTTGGAATTGTGTCCTGGCACCCAATCTCAATTTTGTTTCTTTCATTTTTATGAGTTCTGTCTCCGATAGTATCTCGCAGTTCAAAGCCAAGTTTAAAAATGTCTTTTGCATATTCAAAAACAATAGAACCAGACTCAGTGAGAAGGAGCTTATTACCCACTCTATCAAAAAGTGGTGTTTTTAGGGATTCTTCTAGTTCTTTTAGCTGCATACTTAGGGCCGGCGAACTTATTAGTAATTTTTTTGAGGCCTGAGAGATGGAGCCCTGTTCAGCTATTTGGTAAAAATAGTAAAGTTGGTTGTAATTTAAAGGAACCATCTAGAGTCTCCAATTATTCAATACTTATCAATTCCTCCATTCTCACCCAGAACAGATGAAAGCGTCCAATATTTAGGCAGCTGTTAGAAAATACACACATTTTACCCTTCTAAGTAGTTGTTTTACAAAACAACTTTTTGGCACCTGGCTTGTACTAAGGAAAGCACAAGGGTCCTGGACAGGAAGTCTAAAAAGCCCTCCAACAAACACAGGGGAACTTTATGAAACTATCAGCAATTTTTGGATTTTTAGGCCTTCTACTTATGGTCCACTCTTATAATTCATTTGCCGGAATCGAATGCCAGACGGCCTTCGGGGAAAAGAGCTTCGTGATCGAAGATGGCCGTATCTCATTTAACAAAGAAGACGCTTCAGGGGTTAGCCGCGCTATCTCTTCAGTTTCTGGAGATTCAGTTAGAACCCATACAAAACATTTAGGCTTTACCAAGACTCTCTACATAGACGGTAACAAACACCGTATCAACGTCCAAAACACTAATGAGTTTTCGGATGTTAACGATTACCTTTCCATTACGTCACCTAAAGGGCATCAGATGACATACCCCCTCTCTTGTCACTCTGTCTGATAGTTGAAACCCCCTGTTAAAAAAAGGGGCTAGGCGGGATGCCGATGCCCCTTTTTTAATTTCCATTTCATGCTTCAATTGCTAGTTTCCCAGGATGAGTAAGTTTTTCTTCGCCATTCTAACTTCCCTACTGATGTCCGAGGCTTATGCCCGTCCCAGCTCATACACCGAACTACTGGATTATGTTCAAGAAGCTCCTGACCAGGGAGAAACTAATACTTGTTTATACGTAGCCTCTACTGGCGCCATGGAACTAATAGCCAACAAAGCAAATGGGATTAAAAACCCAGTTCCTTACGGTCCCTTTGATCTGGCCGAATCTTTTGTCATCAATGCACCCGATACGGTCACAAAATCTTTTTTTGAAACCCCTGTATTGAGATTCAACAAGGGTCATGGAATCCATATCAAAGACTGGGGCTATGAAGCCTGGAGTGGTCGATTAATCAATAATACTGTCTGGAATCGCCACCCGACTCAGTCTCAGCTCCCAAAAATTGCACTACCCGAAATTGAGACCATCAAACTCTTCCACGTCGGAAAAAACCGATGGTCCACTTATGTCCTCAATGATGAGCATATCGAACAGATTAAAGAGGCCCTCTGGAAATATAAAAGCCCTATTATTGTGAACTACAATGATGAAGGATACTGGCATGTGATTCTTATTGTTGGTTATGACGACAGTATCCCGGGAGAATGTTACGACACGGACCCTAAGGAATGTGAAGGGGATACGGGCGCTTTCTATGTTCGAGATTCTTTCGGCATAAAAGTGGAACTCCGGGACTATGATTGGTTTCGGGTAAAAGGCAATGGGGCCGCCGTCGTCAAACAAAAATAATTCCCGACTGATTTAATCTTTCCTTAATTCTACCGATAATTTCGGTATGAAAATAAAAGTTCACTACTTTTCAATCCTTTTTCTTCTCACTTCTCTTCAGGCACTAGCTTGTGCCACGAAAGTTGATCCTAAAAAAGTTGTACTCTTTGTGGATACAAACCAAGGTGAGCCGGAGATGGTAGCTGCTAAGCGAGCAGCCTTTAAAAACTGTCAGACCTTTTACTCATTCCCTTCTGCACGGGCAAATATTCCGGCACAATTAGATAAGGTTCTGGCCGACTTTAATACCAAAGGTATCAAGGTAAAAAGTGTGATTGTCTCAGGACATGACGGCGGAGGAAGTTTTGGAGGAAGTAAAGGTAGCATCAACAAACAAGCGATTGCTTCAAGCTTTCAAAAATATCCTGCTGTAAATGAGATTAACACGGCCGTTCTCTTGGGTTGCTATACAGGTGTAAATCAAGAAATGATTTACTGGAAGGGTAACTTTCCTAAGCTGGGTGTGATTGCAGGCTTTGATGGCTCAGCTCCTCTATCAACAAGACCCTATGGGCACCAATTCTTAGAAGATGTTTTGGCCTACGGAAAAAAGATAAAATCCAACACTAGTGAAACTCAAGTCGATGCTACAACTAAAAAACTTCTAAAAACGATTAACGACGTTTATGCCGCAGTTTATGTGGACATCTCTTGTCTTGATCCGGCCGCCGCAGGAGATGATGACCAGCAGTATCTCTACAGTTCTTTAAGAGGAAGAAAATTTGTATACGCCAATCTCTCTGACTGTGAAGGTGCGAGTGAGGCCATATATGGCATTAAAGAAGCTTTCAATAATTTTATGTCAGGAGAAAAAGAACCTCCTTTAAATTCAACCAGTGGCGAATTACGAAAGATTTATAATACAGTCAAAAAATATGAACACTGCCTCAATGGTAGCGGTGGAATCAATTCAAACAATGTCTTTAACTTGTTGTTCTGGAATGGCGTAAAGAAAAATTTTGCTAAATTTTATGAAGCTGATTTATTAAAAGCTCAACAAATTCTAGGAAACCTCTCTCCTGCCGCCAGAATCGCTGGCCACCAGAAGATTATTAATCAAAACGCGGCAGAAATAAAAAAATACCAGGCCCAACTTCTCGCTTTGAAAAACACTCCCGCGTTGTTCAAAAAAAATAAAACGGCAGAGTATACGGCAGTTATAAAATCCCATGAAGCTTACCTGGCCCGCCCTACATATAAAACCGCCCTTGCTAAATATAACAACGGTGAACGATTAAGTCCGGCGGAAGAGCAGCTTGTTTCAGATGAACGGCTTGTAAAAGCTAAAAGCCTGACCGCAAGCAAAGAGCTGGAATATTTAAATACCGGGTATTTTGAATCAGTTACAAATGATAAAATCGATCGTCATAAATACATAATTGACCAAGAAAAATCAACAATCGAAGACATCAAAACTTATGCTCAGGAAACACCTAAGTTTTTTATGCCGACTATGGCCAACATTGTAAACAAAACCCGCAAACAAATTCTACAAAATATCCATACGATGGATGGTCTCAGAAGTCTTCCGGGAATGACTGAGGATCAGCAAAATGCCCTTCAATGGGCCATCGGTGCCTCAAACGAGCACCTAAGTTATTTTGACAATCCATTTGAATGGCATGAGTACACGGGTAAATCTCATACTCCGCCTAATCCAATTCGACTTAAAGACTTCCTACTTAAATAAAGAAAAAGTATGAAAAAAATTTTACTTATGTCTCTAATTACAACCTCAGTTTACTCTCAAATCAATATGCATATTGTGAATGAAGAGGATCAACCGGCGGCCCAAGAGCTTGAGAAAAAATATAATGTCACTCATAAAGCGAAGGATCCAAAAGTAATGCCAGATAAGCATTCCAGAGACGCCTTTCTGGAAGGCTCAGGCATTCCCCAAGATTGGGATGAGCTGGATCGGGATATTTTTTATATGGACTTAAAAACCAAATCCTTTGCCGAAGTAAAGAATAAGTATCCAAAGATTGATCCTAAAACTATTCAGGAATTACAGGTAAAGCATAAGAAATGAAATTCATCTTTCTCATCGGTTTATTTTCTCTAGGAGCTTACGCTCAGGTTCAGGTCCAGATAGTGGATCCGGAAATTGATGCTTCTACTTTTCAGGAAGACGGCTACAAGGTCGAGACCAAAGCGACTCCTCACAATGTCCTTCCCGAAATTGAAACAAGAGATAATTTTCTCAGTGGAATAAAGATCCCTGCTAAATGGGGTCAGCTTGAAAAAGACATTTTCTACATGGATCTAAAATCCAAATCATTAGAAAAGCTTCAGATAAAGTATCCGGAATTCCCAAGCAAACAACTTAAAGAATTGAAGGCTCAACGTGGGTAAAACTTCATTCCTTTCACTTTTAATTATAATCTCTCTACCTTCATGGGCGAATTGCCCGAATAAGATCAATCCTGCCAGAGTGATGCTTTTTATAGATGCAAACTTTGGGGACATGGAAATTGCAGCCGCTCAAAAAGCGGCTTGTAACAGAGGTGAGCGTTTAGAAGTTGTGCCAAAAACCTGGAAGCAGTATTCTGCTTTTCAGAAAGCGGTTGAGACTTCAACCAATGCAATGAATGCCTGTATGACTAAATTTCCTAATGCATCCGCGAGTTTTTACTCACCTAATCCAACCAGTACCGAATGCGCTGCTGAGTTTAAATCTTTTAAAGAAACAAATGCAAAGATGCGAGAATTCACAGGAAAACAAAAGCCCGTTGCTGAACAAGTTAAAGAGCGCATGGATGAGTTGAGCAAAGAAAAAGTTAAACTCACCAACCTTACCCTTTCAGGTCACGATGGTGGTGGTCAATTCGGTGGTCAGAAAGGAAGCATCAGTCGTAGTGATGTTTCTGCTATCATGGGTAAATATCCTGAGATGAATGATGTTCAGTCACTCCTTCTTCTGGGTTGTTACACAGGTGTTCAGAATGAAGTCTCGGCCTGGAAAGGGATTTTTCCCAAAGTAAAAATCATCGGTGGCTATGATGGTTCAGCTCCGGCTTCTAACCGCGTTCAGGGTCACAAGTACATCACCAATATTTTAAATAAAGAGAAGGTCCTTCTCTCACTTAAAAATAAAACGACTGTCGACCAGGACGTTAAGCGCATGATTAATAACCTGGGTGATCTACACTCAGCTGTTTACATTGATCTTGCCTGTAAAGAAGAAGACGATGAATTTTATTACGCTTCAAAATCAGATCGCAAGTTTAATAAACTCAATTTAAGTGACTGTGAGAAAGCCATCATTGAGATGGAACAACTAAAACCTTACTACAATCAGCTTTATTCTGGCGAAATTGAGCCACCTACGGTTACTTCTTCGGGTGATGCTCGTAATTTATACGATAGGGTGAGAACTCATGAGCATTGTATCACTCCTAGTGGTATGTTCGGTGGGTATGCAAACGAGATGAATTCCAATGGAGCCTTCAACCTTCTTTTCTGGCATGGAGTGAAGGAGAACTTTGCAAACTTTTATGATAAAGATATGCAAGAAGCAGAAGATATTCTGAAAGACCTGAATGCAGAAGAGATGGTGAAAGAAATTTTGGGTCAGATTGAAAAAATTGAAGAAAATAAAAAGAAAAATGCTGAATTGATCAAAGCACTTGAGGAAAGTCCTGAAGCGGTCACGGCCAAACTAGAAGCGGAAATTCAGGAAGATTTGAAAAAATCACAAGAAGCCCAGAAAGATCCGGCTTACCTGGCCATCATGAACAGAATAAACTCACCCAACAATCAGATAACTATGGAAGATATGGCGATCTTAAATAAGGTCAGTGCATTGAATTCGGCCGTGTACTTCAAACAAAATGATCTGAGTACTCTGAAACATAGTCCGGCCCAATATATTGCTTTGAAAAAAGCCACTATGGGATACATGGATGAAGATATCTCCCAACAGAGAAGGCAGATGTCACAGGTGCAATCAAATCCTGACATGTTTAAAAAGATCTGGATTCCGACCAAGGCCAACATGGAGAAAAAAACCCGTAAAGAAGTGATGGATAACCTTCATGCTATTCACGGTGTTTTGAGTATGGGAGCTTTGCCTGCGAAAAAATTTGGGGCCCTCTCATTTGTAAATTCTGTGACCTCAACTCACCTTCAGTATTTTCGTAATCCATTTAGCTGGCATGAATTTACAGGTAACACTGAAGCTCCACCACATGCTATAAGACTCGCCAATTACACAAATGGTTCTCCCTACGGTATGATGTCTCCCTCTGGTTACGGTGGCGGATTTGGTGGCGGCATGGGCATGGGTGGCATGATGGGTCCTTATGGCGGAACTGCCACCGGTGCTCAAGGCGGTACCAACGGTGGTGGTGGTCAAATGAATGAACAACAAGACCGACCCGTTCACTAATTCCCTCACAAAAGACCTGTTTGACGCACAGGGCGTTCTTTCAATCTTGCCCCTTATGATTTAAGCTTATGACACTTAAATTAAGGGGAAGATTCCATGGACTACAACTTTGCAGACATTGAGCCGAAGTGGCAAAAATATTGGGATGAACACAAAACGTTCAAAACTATTCTAGATACATCAAAACCTAAATACTACGTTCTCGATATGTTCCCTTATCCCTCTGGAGCGGGCCTTCACGTAGGTCACCCGGAAGGCTATACAGCAACTGATATCGTCGCTCGCTACAAGCGCATGAAGGGCTTCAACGTTCTTCACCCGATGGGTTGGGATTCTTTTGGTCTTCCGGCCGAGAACCACGCCATCAAAACCGGCACTCACCCTGACATTACCACGCAAGACAACATCAAAGTTTTCAAGCGCCAATTGAAGTCTCTTGGTTTTTCTTATGACTGGGACCGCGAGATCGCTACATCCAACGTTGATTACTACAAATGGACGCAGTGGATTTTCGTTCAGCTTTTCAATAAAGGCTTAGCTTACGAATCTCATATGATGGTGAACTGGTGCCCAAATTTAAAAACTGTTTTAGCTAACGAAGAAGTCATCGGCGGAAAATCTGAAGTTGGTGGTCACCCGGTGATCAGAAAACCGATGAAGCAGTGGATGCTTAGAATCACTGAATACGCTGAGCGCCTGATTCAGGCC
>DLGL01000063.1 GCA_002482685.1 Bacteriovoracaceae bacterium UBA7695
TGAGGTTCCAATTTGGAACCTCAAACTTTCACAATTCAACCTGATTAATGTTAAAATTCACGGATGAAATATTATGAAATGCATGAAATCGTTTATCAACGAATCAAAAATGATGGACATCTATCTTGGGACAAGTCTGTCTCCTATGACGATATGTGGCTACATGGCACCAACACCGGTCTAAAAAGACATCTCACAAAAATTGGCTTGAGCTTTAAAGACTTACGAGTTTTAGACCTTGGAACAGGCACGGGTACGAGCGCTCTCTATTGTGCCAGGGAGGGAGCCAAGTGTGTCGGTGTTGAAGTTTCAGAGACCGCAATTGAAATTGCGATAAAAAATGCGCATGCATTGGGATTAAATATCGAATTCATCGTTGGAGATATACTTAATTTACACTTGAGCAAGAAATTTGACTTTGTAGTCGACAGCACCGTCCTCCATTGTATTGTCGGTGCTAAAGATAGAACAAATTTCTATGAGACCGCAAAAAGACATTTAGACACAGATGGATTTCTTTTTATTAACACAATGATTTCTGAAGGTGATATGTCATCGCGATTTCCCAAAGAGTACTTTCATTATGAAAATGAAATTCTTTGGTCATTAGGAATAAGCGAGATAACTGAAAGAAAAACGATTGGTGAAAAAAGTTATTTTGCTCATCGAACTTTGTTATCGAAAGGAAATCAAATTGAAGAATTCAGGCAGAATGGGTTTGAGATTGTGAACACTGAGATTACTTCTGACTCTGATGTAAAATGTTTGGTTGCCCTACTAAAATTAAAGTCTTAAATTCATCAGTTCGATAGATGTTGAGGGTGTGCTTTGCAAGCTTTTGAAATTGATAAGGATTTTGAATGGCGCATTCTCTGCAACGTAATTGATATTAAGGAGATAGCATACTGAAAAGCCAAAACTAAGCCATTTCAAAAGTATTCCGGAATCGTTGTAAATGAACTTTCCCCTCAGACCATACAGACTGAATGATCATACTTTTGTCCGCTTTTTGAGACTACATTAAAACCAAATTTCTTATAAAACTCTGGAGAAATATCTGAATATAAAAAGAATATCGGCTTTATAAACTCGTTTTCAATTTCTGCAATGACTTCAAAAATCAGCTTTGAAGCAAACCCCTTGGTACGCAAGTTAATTGGGGTCGAAATAGATCCTATCCCAAATACATTTTCACCAAAATTATATACAATTAATGAACTTACCATTTGAAGGCCATCTAGCAGAATATACCAAGTACCTTTTTTATATTTCGTCGAATTTCTGCATCCATTCAAATAGTCTTCTTCTGAAGTTCCATCAGACCATGCATCATAACCCATCATGTAGATCTGATCCATGTCTGAATCAGACCCTTTACGTATAGTTAATGACATTTAAGCAACGCTTTGGCGAGCAACCCATAAATCATACTCAGCTTGCATCTTCACCCACATCTCAGCACTCGTCCCAATAGCCTCTTCTAACTCAATAGCAAACTGCGGAGATATCCCACGCTTTCCATTAACGATCTCATTTATCTTTCTTGGAGTGCATTTACACAACTCAGCTAACTGAGACTGATTAAGACTCATCTCTTTCATATAAACTTCATTCAAAACTTCACCAGGGTGAAGAGGATTTGTGTTCTTAATCATATTTTATCCTTTGTGATAATTTTCAATCTTTACTTCTGAAAACTCACCATCCTTAAATTTAAAGGTTATCGCCCATGGAAGTTGAATCGTCACACTCCACTCATCCTTTCGATCACCCTTCAATTTATGAAGTCGAATATTAGGAGGCTGGCCCTTAATCTTCAAATCATCAATCGTACTCGTGTTATGCATGATCGTTAAAAGTGCTTTCGATCTAACCCACAACTCTTTAGGAACTGTCTTCGCAGAATTCTTTTCCCAAATTTCTTTTGCTAGTTTATTTCCGAAGCTAACTATCATTATTCCACTATACCACATAACGGTATAAAAAGACAGCTGCTGTAAATTTGATCTGTGAGAGGGGTTCGATTTATTATTCTAGTAATATCAATATGTTGAAATGGCGCGCCCTAGTAGGTGACTTTCGAACCGCTTGTGTCGTTTAAAGAAGGAAACTCCAACATAAAGGCTTCAAATCCTTCAATTTGGACTATCTCCCATGCTCTAGCGTAAGTGCCGCCTATCTTTGCATAAGTTTCATCCAGCATCTTGATTAGATCAGCTCGCCCCAAAGATGAATAGACGTATTTTTGAATTGCCATAAGATGCATATGATTTTTGACCGAAGGCGCTTCATCTTTATATTTTCTTCTCAACTGTGAATTATCTAAATGTTCAACTACCCAAGTATGAAGGACTTCATGAAAAACTAAGTCTACAAAATCATCATCTCCAAAAGCTGGTTTCGGACTCATGTATGAGTTTAAATACACAGTCATGTTTAAAATAAGAGGGTCACTATACGATGGTTTTCTCGGGCAAACTGAAAAAGACGCAGTCATTTCTTTGCGGCTGAACTCTAAACCTGTTCGATCAAAAAGAACTTTGAATAATTCAGGACCTCTTTGGGCCCATAGATTTGAAAAGCTTTCTGTTCGCTCCTCAATTTCTTCCATCCACTTCGTTTCTGGTGGCTTTTGTTCGCAGACAACACTGTCATATAGCCAACTATAGGAGAAAAATAAGCGAGGTAACTCGGGCGAAGAGGCATGAGCAGTAAGTATACTGAAGAATAGAAATGCTAAGACGAGTTTCATTTTTGCTTTATAGCGTATCAGATCTAACACTTCGATTTATAAAGTAACGGCCGTAATTATTTTAGGGTTGGATCTAAACATCTATTAGGACTTGTTTGTAAATGTATGATTATAAAGAGGATTTTAAATGGCGCACCGATGGGTAAGCCAATACGAACTTTTACTTATAACATATTGATTTTTAGCCATTAAGTATTACTTAAGCGGAATCAGTATCCTCACTTCGTTTTCATTCGAAGAAGGATCTGTCTTTTCTGTGTGCAAAGAAATATCTGGACCCTCTCCTCTATCTCTCCCTGAATTAAGAAACCACGACCCATAGATATAATTCATGGTATGGGCAATATTTGACATTGGTCCAATATGGAGAAATTCAGCGTATTCTCCTGCTGGTAACTGCTTCAATTCAAGCTGGGTCAAAACTTCTTCATCGGGAACCAATACACCGGCAAAGTAATTTAAATCTGAATCTATTAGACTTAACTTCTGGTAGCTAAAGTCTCTCGCTTGCTCTCTTAATGTCTTCCATAGAGCCGAAATTATGCTGAAGTTTTTGGGAAATTCCGGACTGTTGACCTCATTCACTCTTGTGCTAACCCCTCTAACTAAGCTTTCGTCGAGTTTCACAATTCTAGCTTCCATAGTGATTCCTTTGTATAAGTGCTCTATATAGGCTTTGGTAATTCGAGGCTTTACGTGTACAAAAGCAGTCGCGCTTTTCTGTCGAAACTCAGAAGGGCTCATCTGGAAAAACTGCTTGAATGCTCTTGAAAAAACTTCGTGAGATTCGAATCCGAAAGTAAGAGCAACTTCCAAAATACTAAGATTCGCCCTTGCTAGTTCTTGAGCAGCCAAAGTCAGCCTTCTCCTGGCGGTATATTCTTTTACTGTTTCCCCGAGAACTGCTTTAAAGACTCTTTGGAAGTGACATTTTGATATACCGGCTTCCTTAGCAATTTCTTCTACAATTAGCTCTCCGTTGAGATTCTCTTCAATGTGGTTGATTGCACGATTTAGTTGCACTAAATAATTCATGTGATTAATTCTATGAAATCTGATTAGCTTTCGCTTGAGGTTTCGTGCTTAATGAATCGGTGAAGTTCTTATTTGGGCAAGTATAGGGGATCTTAACTCTTAATGGTGGT
>DLGL01000097.1 GCA_002482685.1 Bacteriovoracaceae bacterium UBA7695
TTTGTACCGCTTTAAATGATCCAGGCCTTCGGGTTGAAGGCCTTGAACTCGGGGCCGAAGACTACATAACAAAACCTTTTGAATTAAAAGAGCTCACACTGAGGCTTGATCGAATTCTTAAGTCCCGGGAGTTTACTCTTCACAACCCAGATGAAATGCGTTTTGGGAAACTCATTTTCTGGCCCAAACGCTTTGAGATTCAGGACGGCTCAGGCGAGATGAGTTCTCTGAGTCAAAAAGAATGTGCCATTCTAGAACTCTTTCTTGAGAGGAAGAATGAAGTCGTTTCCCGTGATGAGATGATTGAAAGCATCTGGGGCGAGAACAGTTTCCCTACAAACAGAACCATCGATAACTATATTGTAAAACTGCGAAAATGGTCCGAATCCGATAACAGTGGTGCGCTTAAAATCACCTCTGTTCGCGGAATCGGCTACAAATTAGAACTTAAAGGAAATTAACATGGATATTTTTGAAAACAGAAAAGATTTTCTCCCTGTTTGGTTCATGCGCCAGGCAGGACGTTATCACTCTCACTATCAGGCCATTAAGAAGAATTCAGACTTCATGACAATGTGTAAAAGCCCAGAACTTGCTTGCGAAGTGACCTTGGGTCCCATTCAGGACTTTGGATTTAATGCCGCTATTCTCTTTTCAGATCTTCTCTTCCCTCTGGAGCAATTGGGCATGGGTTTAACTTACGAGTCAGGACCTCCGACTCTCGCCTGGCACTTACAAACTCCTGCAGATACAACAAAGTTAAAAATCAAAGCACCCGGCAAGGAGTTTTATAAATTTCAGGGCGATGCTTGTAAACTTCTGCGCGAGAGACTGCCAAAAGATGTAACTCTCCTTGGCTTCGTGGGTGCTCCATTCACTCTCTATACATACGCAGTAGAAGGCTCTCATGCTGGCAACTTAGTGTCGGCCAAACAAGGACTTTTTGATGGGCGTTGGGAAGCTTTCACAAAACTTTTAATGCCTGAACTACTTGAAGAGATGCTGATGCAAGCAAACAATGGTGCCAATGCTGTTTGTTTATTTGATACCGCGGCCGGTGAGCTATGTGTTTCTGACTATAAGGAAATAATTATTCCTAAGATCACCGCGCTGTTAAAAGAGTTCAAGGCCAAATCTCCTGACACCAAAGTCATCTACTACTCAAAACATACTCAAGGCTCATACGTTAAGGCCCTGGATCTGGCCTATATCGATGTGATCGGAGTGGACTGGAGATGTGATTTGGTGGAAATTCAAAAACTCCTTCCTCCTCACGTATTCATTCAGGGAAATCTTGACCCGGCCTGGTTACATCTTCCAAAAGAACTGATGGAGTCAAAAGCAAAAGCTTATTATGCTGATCTCAGAGAGCGCGGTTTGGATTTTAAACGCTGGATCGCGGGCCTAGGCCACGGCGTTCTGATTCAAACTCCGGAAGAGAACGTCAGATCATTAGTTAAAATTATCCAAGGTCAAAAGATCTGATAATAGTAGTACGTCTCATTTATAAAAAAGGATCTTTATGAAATTGAATCTCATGATTTCGGCCCTCCTCTTACTCGGTGCTTGTTCAAGCAAAAAACCTGATGCCTCGAAAGCTCAACTGCCGAAGACTCTTGAAGCTGCAGTTAACTCAAAATACCGCACGGAAGAGAATAAAAAGCGCGACATTTACCGTCACCCGCGGGAAACACTCTCTTTCTTTGGATTGAAGCCTGAGATGACGGTAGTTGAAATCTACCCTGGTGCTGGTTGGTACATGGAAGTGATAGCGCCTTTCGTTGCCCAGAAGGGTAAGTACATCATGGCAACTCCCAGCTCAAATCCAGAGCGACCTTATACAGTTGTAAATGAACAAAAGATTCAAAAATGGATGTCATTACATCTGGAAGTGAGTCGTAACATGGTCGTTTCTACTTTCAATCTTCCGAAGGCCAAGGACATTGCCCCACCAAATTCGGCCGATATGGTTGTTACTTTCAGAAACGTGCATAACTGGATGACCAACAAATTTGAGAAAGAAGCCTTTGCTTCATTTTTCAAAGTGCTAAAGCCTGGTGGAGTGCTGGGAATTGTTGAGCACCGTGAATTACGAACGAAAAGAGATCCACTTGCTAAAAGTGGTTATGTTCGTGAATCAGACGTTATCAGAATGGCGCAAAAAGCTGGTTTTCAATTGGTAGCAAAATCTGAAATAAACGCAAATCCTAAAGACACTAAAAATCACCCACAAGGTGTATGGACGCTACCTCCGAGTTTAAGACTTGGTAATAAAGACAAAGAGAAATACCTGACCATTGGTGAGAGCGATCGTATGACTCTAAAATTCATTAAACCAATGAAATAAGGCTCTCTGTTCAGAAATTGTTTAGCTTTATTTCCATCATCTCTGCATATTTTGGTGGGATAATAGATCTTCAGAAACCAAGGAGGACGTATGTTCAAAACTCTCTTAACTTTGTCTCTTGCTCTCGCTTTCTCAATGTCAGCAATGGCATGTGATGGAAGTGGAAAATCGAAACCAAAAGACGAACAACCGGCCGAAAGATCTCAAACTTTCTAGCCGACGAGAAGGGCCCTATACGGGCCCTTTTATTTTTGAAACATGATCTGGATAAGATCCTCTGATTTCCCTTCCCATCTGGTTTTTTTAACCGCATCGATATAAAGCTTCCTTCTCATAATATCGTCTTCAATAGTCCTACCCCATGTGGGTATTTCCATTTTCTCTTTCTTGCAAATATGTTCGGTTAACACCCGAGACCATCTTCCATTTCCATCATTGAAAGGATGGATCGTAAGAAACCTTTCATGAATAACAGCAGCGAACTCTTTGTCCGAGAATGTTTTATTCTCTAACCAAAACTTTAAATTGTTCGCAGACAACGGGGGATAAGCTAATTGATTGAAATTAAAATCAAATCTTCTGGGTATTATTAAATCCTTAAATATTAAATCAATTATAAGAGAGATCGGCCCATCAATTGAAATTGAAATGGTGACTATCTAGGCCAGCTCGCAGTTATCTATCATGGTGTTTCATAAATGAATTCCAGTTCAGTTATCTTGCTGAAACTCGGTCTATTAATCATCCCCATTTGTCTGCGAACAATTAAAACTTTATATCGCCCTCAAGTTGCAGAAGAGCAGGTCTGACTTCATAAGGCATAAGGAAATCCGGATTGGCCAATTCTCTTTTTCTGATTTGTTCGGCCCATTTCCACAAAAAACATTATGCTTAAAAACATAAATATTTATGGATTTTTATGCCTAAAGACTTAAACCTGACTCGTATGTGGACGAAATTACGTTCAAAGAGGAATGCTATGTCCCAATAAAGAAATCTGTCGGCAGCCCGGCCTTCTTAAGCCTCTCGAAACAGCTTGGTACAAGACCCGTGAATTTAAACTCGCCGTTCTTAATTGTCCCAATATCCTGAGTCAGAATCTTATCGCCTTCCATGTTAGAAATTTCTGTTACATGGGAGATGATTCTTTTTCCTTCCTTATCACGACGGATCTGAAGGACAAAATCAACGGCACTTGAAATTTGATATCTCAATGCTCTAATGGGTAACTCATAACCTGCAAGCATATAAAGATTTTCAAGTCTCATCAAACACTCACCCGGTGAATTAGAATGCACAGAAGTCATTGAGCCTTCGTGACCTGTATTCATTGCTTGAAGCAGGTCAAAAACTTCGCCACCTCTCACCTCGCCAACAATGATCCTGTCTGGTCTCATCCTGAGAGTATTTTTTAAAAGATCCCGGATTGTTAATCCCTTTAAATCCCCAAGGGGAGGTCTGGCCTCCAGTCTCACAACATTGGGTGAACCAAATTGTAACTCTCGAGTATCCTCGATTGTAATAATGCGCTCTTTTTGGGGGATTTCCTGAAGAAGAAGATTTAGAAGTGTACTCTTCCCAACTCCTGTTCCCCCTGAAACAACCACATTCATCCGGGCCTTAACCAGCACTTTTAAAAACTGCATCCATGTAGGAGAAAGCCCAAAGATCCCAGGAGAGCCGTCGAAAGTCTTTATGCTCTTCATGTACCGCCGGATGGTAATGGCGTGTGAGGCTTTTGTATAATCACTATGAATAAGATTCAATCGACTACCGTCTGGGAGATTCCCATCCATAATAGGATTTTCTGGATTAAAAACTTTACGGTTAAACTTTGCGAGATCCTGGCAAAAAGCTTCGACATCTTCCTGCGAAAACTTCACATCAATCCGGATAAGCTCGCCATCTTTTTCAACATAAACATTGTCTAGGTCGTTGATGATGACTTCGGAGATGCCATTTTTTTTCCCAATTTCATCAAACATTTCGTTTATTTTATTTTTAGACATTTCCTACCCTTAGACTTTTTCATAAAGGAACACATCAGGCTCCTGGATGCTCGACCCATAGGCAAGCAGATTGTGGCTCATTAATTCTTGAGAATCCCTGGACATCATCTCATACAAATCTTCAAATTTTTTACCGGCAGCCAGATTGTTGATAAGCATCTTATCACCCAAGGCTGCATTCAAATGAACAACGATCAAAATGAGCCAGTCTATTTTCTCAGAACGTCCCTGAGATAATTTAAGGATGGTCGAAATTTCATAAGGAATTTTTATTTCCAGGAATTGATTATCTTCTCTCTGCTGAATATGAAGATTGGCCATTTTGAGATAGAAGCCGAGCATAAACAGACGAGAAAAGCTATTCACAGAGTGGGCGGAAAAACGAGTTTCCAGCTCATGAATATCTTCCACCAGCTCCATATTTGTGCGGGAAGGATAATCTCCATACATCATTTTATAAACATAGATGCTGGCCATCCGCTCACGGAAGTTTGACCAACCAAGTGCAGTCATGACCTTCTCCACACCACGCCCATCATCAAACTCTTTAAAGGCATTTTCTAAAATAGAGTAGAGAGCACGGTTAGGTCTTATGACGTCGAAAACTGGCCCTGGCGCAGTTGTGGCCGGAAGATTTATTTTTAATAATGTAATGAACTCCAGGGGCAAGTTCACATAGGGAAAATGCAGCTTGTTCATAGTCTCCGACTAATTTGATCTGAATGATTGTTTCATCTCTTTAATTAAAGCACGACAGAAAGCCAAAACCTAGGAATAATGAAGATATGAGTCTACCAATCTATCAGCACATTAATGTGAGGACTATCCAGCTAGAGGATTTAAAAAACTTCCTGCACCGTGAAATGAACCTTAGGCATCCGGTGGCCCTGAATCTAAAGCATCTTGATCTGGATCAGCAGCGTGAAATGATAGGCTTAGTTGAAAACTTTTTTTCGACAAATAATTACTCATATAAATTCCCCTACCCCGTTTATATTGTCAGCGATCACGAGCGCGCCATCTCTCAGATGCCCGTAATAAATTCGGTTGACCAGTTGCCTAAATTCTTTTCTCAGAAAGAATCTAAAATGAACGTTAAAGAGTCTCATGTCATAGGACGAAATAAACTTCTTCAACTCGAAATAAAAAATGCAGATGCAGAAACTGTACAGGCCCATGTTGTTCAGTACGGAAAAATCCATAGGCAGGTTTTCGAACTTGAGAAAGAAAGACTTTTTTACAGATTGATTCTAAATCGATTAGTTAAGGCCAAAAAGAATGGATAAGAAACGACTCGTTAAAACCAGCCCTCCTGATGACTTGAAAGGATTTGAAGAGTTTATTGATTCTCAATCTGAGGATACTGACTTCTTAAACCGTGGGAATGCTCTTAAAAAGGAAGTCTCTTTTGAGCACTTTACATTTCTGATAAATGACTCCACACGGTTAAGTAAGATGAAAGATTTACTGATGGATAAAATCCCATTTGCAGCAAGATTCGAGCAGGGTGAAAAACTGGTTAGTGAACAGCTCAATGAAACAAGACTTCTAAAAAAACATCTTTTCGAAATTATGAATAAGCCCAACTCGGCTTATCGAAAATCTCTCCATGAGATTTTCGATAATTTTTTTGAACAACCTAAAACCTAGTTACTGGTAAAATTTAAGAGGATAGGTCCACCTATGTGCTTAAACTCCTCTTCAGACATGCCATCTATTTCATAACCATTTAATTGCTCCAGCATAACTTGATAAAGATATTTATCAAATCGAGGTATGGTATTGAGGCCAAACTTATTAATGAAGTCCAAGGTCTTTACTCTCAGAACTGGATCTTCTTCACCCTTGATCAGGTACTCTTCGCCATTTTTAATAAAAAAACTATGATAAAAATTCTTTAGTTCAGAGATGGTTACCCCCATCTTTCCGGCACTCTCCTCTTCGTAATGACCGGCCGAAAAGTTGATGAAACTTGAAATCATGATCGCTTCAAAATCAATATTATCCACTTCATAATTCAGATAGAACTGATCATTGAGAAGGCCTTCAGTTTTGAGTTTTTCAAGGTTATTGAAAAAAGTAAGGACAAAAGGCATGGCCGTTGAAAAAGTTTCAGCACCGGCATTCCATAATTCGTAAGAAGACAGATCCCTCACCTCAAGGGGTTTAGAGCTGCCATCAAACTTGAACTTAGCTACTTCCTCGTAAGAGTTTTCAAGAAATGCATTCCAGTAAAGACCCAGAAAATAATCAAAATCATCTTGTTCAAATGGTGTTGCAGATAATGATTTCTTAATGCTCTTACGTGTTATTTCAATCAGACTGTGCCCAACTTTGTAGAGATCTAGAAAATCAAAGCAACTAAAAATAGGCTTATCTGCCGGAAGTTTTGCATTAATGTATTCAAAACCAAGCTCCAGGCATTGGCGGGTCTGATTTCCAACTTTTGCCATGGCCGTTGAGCCATGCTTGAGTGCATCTTCCAAAGTCATGCGGGCGTTTACGAGTCTTACAAAATTAAAGTGCAAGTACTGGGCCCGCTGATCGTTACCGATGACCCTGAGTGCTTCTTTAATACTGTCGAGTCCGTTTTGATAGGGTGTCAGTGATGTAGCATGAAGAGATTGATTTTGAGATAGAGCATCGAGATTACCAGTGACAGCTTTTTTGCCCTTAATAAAAGCATCTAGCTGTCCTATCGTTGAATAGTTCGCATTATATTCAAGTGCCTCAAAATAATCGACAAACCCGAAATCACGAAGTCTATCCTTCTTCTCTTCGTAGATCGCCTCTTCCATTATAGGGTAAGAATCCACAACCATTTTAAACAGGAAGGCATAAGCATTTTCCACGCCCATTTCCGAATAGAGTCGACGAATCAGCTCTTTCAATTCATTTACGAGATTAAAATCTTCCGGATACTCCACCAATAATTGCATATCTTCTGTTAAAAAATAATTGTTTCCATCGGGGTACATAGGATCTTCAACATCAAATGTGTCGATAGTGAATTGATTTTTAAGTGTTAGTAAAAAGTCTTCACTCTTTACATATTCAAGGATCACTTCCTCGCTTGGACAACGTGAATAGATTTCAATCCAGTGAACGGCGGCTTCCGGATCAACGGCATCCTTTTGCCAGAGATCAATATCCCTTAAGGCCTGGCGTTGATCACTTGATAGCTTTGGAAGAATTTGAGCAACCTGATCAGAGGAGGAATTTCTGAGAGATACATAGATGGGTTGAATCGGAATCTGAGAGAGATCTCCTCCACCCTCAACTAACTTTTCAATGTCTTCAAATTTTTTATAGGCCTGAGCTTCATACAATAGCTGGCTCAACAGATCTTTTTTGATCTCTTCGTCTTTCATGGCAATTCCTCTTAGATTTAAGAGATTTTTACTCTCTTTTTAACTTTTTGGCCAATGAGCCTCGCCAAAACACTCTGCATCAAGCTAAAATTATCTCCATGACACACGCTCATCCACTGGCCTTTAAAACTATTCCCGATTTAAGCACCTTAAACCGCACCTTTCCTTCGGTTAAAACGTTTCTGTTTGATATGGACGGAACATTATTTGATACCGAAAAATACCACACTCTGGCCCTCCAACAGATTGGTCTGAAGTATAAAATCGCTCCCCCACTAGGCCCAAAAGAGGTTCACGAGCTTATGATGGGCAAGGCCGACCATCTCTTGTTTGATCTCATTAAGGATTGGCCAAACTTTCCTCCACATTGGGGTGTTGAGGATTTTGTTGCGGAAAAAAATCGCCAGCTCCTGCATCTACTTTCATCGGTAAGGGGTGAGGCATTTTTCTCAATGGAACTGAGGACTTTACTTGAACAGGCCAGGAACAATGGAATCAAGATTGGACTTGTTACTTCTTCCGAAAAAATTATCACCCATGCACTTCTTAAACTTACCGGACTCGAGGACTTTTTTTCATATGTACTGACCCGCGATGACTCACAAGAAGTGAAACCTCATCCCTGGCCATATCTGAAAGCGATGGATCACTTTAACTCCTCACCTTCAGAAACACTGGTCTTTGAGGATTCAAATGTCGGTATTGAAGCCGCTACAAGCTCCGGAGCTCATGTGATAAAAGCGCAGTGGTACTAGGGTTTGATGACATAGATCTGCCACTGACGATTCGTACTCTCACTGTTGACGAGTCGGATCCTTTCCGGGACTGGTTTAAAAGAAGAATCTATCTCGTTTGAGACATAAAAATCCTCACCCAGCACTGTAATGATATTGTATAGACCAGTGTGCTCTTCTAGATCGATCATGAATTTTATAAATAATAAGGGAACTGGCGCTGCCTGTGTTCCGAGCTTATCAAATTTCATCATCTCCTTAAGGGCTTCACGGGTCATAAATCCTTTAAGCCGCTCAGAAAGCTTAGTGAGCATGCCAAGGCTAAATACATAATCATATTTAAGCTTAAGCATATCAACTTCCACCTGGTCGAGACTCTGAGCTTGTCTTAACTCTGCAGCCTGAAGAAACGCACTTTTTTGCTTCTCCGTAATCTCAACGACTTCTTTTTTTACTGGAGTTGATGGCCTTTTAACAATAGCAGGCAAAGGTTTCTTTTCAGGAGTCTTCACCACGGAAGGAGATGGGGCCGGGGCATCTTCTTCGGAATTCAGTTCAGCAATTTTGAGAGGCTGCTCCATTACGTACAAATTTTTTAATCCCTTTTCTTCGAACTCCTTACCTGAACCATAGAAAAAAACCCGACCTTGCAGAAACCTTTCCTGATATTGCCGGCCAAGATGGGCCCTGAGGGTTTTAAACAAATGTTGGAATACGGGATACTTTACTTCTTTATGCCTCATCACAACTGAAAAGCGCCTTAAGCATGCCAGGGCCTCTCCTTGTTTGTTGTAGGTGTTGATGATATTTGAGAGTCCAATTAAATGATAGGCGTCCGGTGTGTTTGATAGACCGTAAATCTCATCCATTTCAGAACAGATGAGATTCATAAGGCGCTCGTCCTGCTCACAAACATTATTAAGTTTCTTTTCAAATCCTTCCAACTCGCATTTCCCTTTGCAGCTGTCATCAAATCGATAATGGGAATAATACTTAAAATCTCTCTTCGAATAATCTTTCCACCAATCGGACTTGAGGTAGTTTTTGGGAAGAGACTCTTCATATTTTGGCCGGTATTTACTTATAAGCGATATAAATTTTTTCATCTCGGAACTCTGCGGTCGACACTGTTTTAAAAACTTATCAAAATCAAAACTGCATCCATTCTTCATAGCCAAATGTTTCGATAGCATGTTGAGATGCCACTGCCCTTCAAGTAGATAACTCAAAGTTATGAGTCGGTACGAATAGCGAATCTCATCAAAATGTCCGGATAAAAGTTCATTTGAACAGCTCATCCCTTCATTTAATTCTGACTTGAGAAACGAATTTATTTCAGATTCCCGATTAAATAAATATGGCTGAAAAAAATTCTGGAAATAGAGGTCATCTGTGAAGTACATCTTTCCTTGGTAGAGATCCTGATAAATTAATGGTTGCCAGCGCTCTGAGTAGGAATCAAGCCGTTTCTCTCCCAGAAAACTTTCAGAATGAAGGCGATCCATTTTACTGAACACATTCAATGAATGGAGAAACATAAGCACCATAAGAATTTGTTTGGTAGCCTTTAAATTCATACGGATTTATCCTTCAAAAATTTTCTTCTTATTCTTTTCAATAATATAAAATCTCTTTTGAGCAATAGCATTAAAAAGATTTAGATGTTCTTGAGACTTATAATCAGAATTATCGTCTAGTTTATCTCTATTGAGATTACCCCACTTCAAAAATTCATCCTTTAGAATTCTGGCTTCTGCTTCGTAGGCTCCAACATCTTTTGCAGGCAAAACGATATTCTGGATATAGGAAATTCTGATTAATAAACTGAGAGGTCTTTTATTAATTGCGGCGATATAAAGCTGTTTTGACTTTTCAGGAAAACCTGCAGCGTACTCAGCAAAATAGATATCACAAACTCCGTTCTCTATTGAGTCATCTTTGCTACAAACCCAATCAAAAAGAAACTTCGCCTTTGGAGTGTGGGCGGCAAGCTCCAGATTTTCTTTTTGGAGTTTAATAAGACTTCCCCAGGCTTGGGCCGTGTAAAGCATTACTTTATAGTCTTTCCGGTCAAAAGTTTTCGAGAGTTTCTTTTTCAGATCAGATTCAGAAAATGTCAGAAGATCATTCCTCTTAACACCTTTTTTCTGCATATAATCTAAACCATAATCTAGTGCTCTAGTGTAGAGAGCAATGGCATTTTGTTTGTTGTAAGAATCATCAAAACCATCAAACTCATCACTCATGGCAAGAGTTTCGGCAACCCCGAAGGCATAGGCCGCATAACCTTTTACTACGGCCCCCAGCAATTCAAGATTATCTATGTCCTGCAGATAGAGAACTTCATAAAATTTTAAATTCCCAGGCATGGCCTCTCTGAAAAGTTCCCAGTTTCTTTCATGGGAAAATTTATCGGCCCCGGAAACCATCAGAGGAGTGGCACTTCTCATGGCCAGTTTTTCAATTGAACTACAACCCATGGAGGTCATCAGCATAGCTACTAAAATGGTCCGCATTTATCTCCTAACCTATGAAAATTACATTATCATATCTTACTACTACTTATAGGAGTGTACATTTTTTCCCGGTTTTCCCCTAATAAAAGAGGTAGTGATATACTTAAGAGGTTCCAGGCGTTATGACTGTACTAACTAAAGTTTTGGCCAGCCATAGCCGACAGGAATGCTAGATTACTTCAACAGGAGAAACGTGTTGCCCAGTGATCCTAAAGATCCTACCGCTTAAATTCCCTCTCACTGCAAAGTCCCGAGGGTTCAATTAAGCGAAATACTAACAACGCTTTTTTAAAAACCCAGAGGTCGTTATGAAAACGAAAGAAAATCTTGATTCTAAACCCTTCAACTTTGAGCCTGCTCTTAAAAAAGCAAAGCCTAAAAGCTTGCGTCCTATGCGCTCACTTGTAGCAACGAGAAGTTTTAAGCCTAAAACTACAGTTGCAAACATGATTTTAAAGACTGAAGAAGTAGCAACTAGAGCTTAAAAACTCTTATCTATGTCGGCCTTGAGTTTTTGCTGAATTTCAGAAAGTTTTTCTATTTGTCTGCTATGGATAAGACCAAGGTACTTTTTCTTTAAATCAAAAATTGTATCCATGGCTTCCAGGTAGTGTGTCTTTAGCTCCCTGAAGCAGAGCTGCTTATTTTCCTTTGCGACAACCTTACCATTTGCATCACTACTCTCCCCTGAACAAAATAACTTCTCTTCTTCCATACTGTTTTCGATGCTTTTAACTAATTGGTTAAAACTCTCTTCGTACTGTGGACTATCAGCTATTTTTAAATTTTTGAGCTTCTCGATGAGAGCAGGAATTTTGCTTTTCGGATCGTCACCGGTTCTGAAACCAAGAAAATCAGCAGAAGCATTAAAGGAAAATAAAAACATCAGCACTAAAACAAATTGAACCATGATGACCCAGGGGTTATAGGTTTGAGAAATTTCTGAACTTCGATGACGAAGCGACTCAATGGAAATCCTACGACGTTAGCATAGTCCCCATCGACTCTTGAGATAAAACTAAGAGATGCGCCCTGAATACCGTAAGCTCCGGCCTTATCAAGTGAATCTCCAGTTGAAAGGTAGCGTTTCATTAGTTCTGGAGGGATGACATTAAAGGTTACCTTAGATTCTTCAACAAATGAATGAGAGCTCCTGTGACCATCTACCATTAAATTCATCGTCACAGCTGTAAATACAGAGTGTGCCTTGCCGGCCAGTTCATTTAAAAACAATTCCGCTTCAATAACGTCCCGAGGTTTTCCATAAATCTTACTGCCCAGGCAAACGATTGTATCAGCAGAGATGACGAGGCAATCATCTGAGCGTTCGTTAAAAACGGCAGCACCTTTTAACTGGGAGATTTGCCGCGAGAATTCCACTGGATCAGTCGAATCTGATTCCTCTGGAATATTTTTTATAATGATTTCATAGGGCAAACCAAGATGCCCCAAAAGCTCTTTGCGTCTGGGAGAGCCGCTTGCGAGGATGAGTTTAAGTTTTCTTTTTTCCATGACGGAGTATCCAGATGTAGTACTGCAGATCATTCATTTCTCTAACCTGCATTTTTTTATCAGTATAACGGGTTTTAAGTCCCTTTAGGTAGTAGTTTAATGCCCCAACGTAATGGGTATCCGTCATCTCTTTTTGAGTTAGCTCTCCAACCGCTTCAACTTTTTTTAGTAAATTATCCATTGATTTCAGATTGGTCGTTTCCATTCTCCGGGTGTATTCAACCAGAAAATCAAAACGCTTATCCAGATTATCTCCCCAAAGCGTGTATCCATGCTGAATGGCCAGATTCTTTGAATCACCAAGCATCTGAACGACAGGACGGGTATATTTCTCAAGCCAAATTTCTCGCGCCAGCTCAAAAGTTTTTATTCTGCGGGTAAGTAGCTCGGTAATCTCTAAAGCTCCTGTGATCACTTCCACTTTACTGGAGCTGCGACCGTTAGTTTCGATCTGAAACCAAGTCTCATCAGAAATGGGTTGAATTTCGGATGACGAGTATCCCCGTAGATGAAGAGACAACTCGTGCCCCTCCTGAGAGAGACGCTTTTTAAAGTGCGACTGGCCTCCGGGATAATGAAACATATCAAACGAAGTAAGCTTTCCAACCAACGTGCCATTTGGTGCGACCATCATGACCCGGGAAACAGGGGGAAGAAGCGGATTATTGAGAGCTTTTAGTTCATTCAATTTTTTGATTTGAGCAATTATCGCAGTATCTTCCAGTTTCACACTTTCATTTGATCTTTCAAAATCAGATTGTTTTTGAAAAAGTTCTCTCTCAAAATACGCTTGATTCGATTCCCTGACCAATAACGGAAGACTTACAGCATCTGTTTCTGGTGAGAGGTCCAAAGGAAAATCCGTACTACTGCGTGGATGCCAGAAAACATGCCCTTGGTGGAGACGAACCAGATGAAATACTTCTTTTTGAGACCAATTAATTTCCTGAAAGGAAAGTGCACTGAGTGGTCCAACTCGCACCAGAGTTCCGTCCATGAGATAGATCCAGGCAATACTGTTCGGCCCGGTTTTGAGCTCATCACCTTCATTAACTTGAGATAGGTGGGTCACCTTGACCTTCATCAGACCTCGAAAAATCTCACATTCTCCATGACATTGGAGAACCTTACCCACTCTTTCTGAATGACGATCATCGCGTAAGCGAAGTTTCCAGTCTGGGGCCTTATCTTTAAGCTCACGCTCCAGAAGCCAGCGGTCGATACTCAGCCACTCCTGCGGATCTTGTGTGTCCCAGGGAATTAGTGAGTGGTTCTGTCCCTTGATAGGGCGGGAAGCATCAATCTCTACCTGCTTTTCTTCGACGTTCCATTCTGATTTTTGGTGGAGATTTGGAGGCGTAAATTTCTGAGACCCTTTAAGTTCGGGTGAAATTTCAGAGTCCATCCCCAAAAAGTCGACCTCGCTCTGCGAGAAAGCAATCTGAGTAGAGAGACTAAGACTCAGGGCAAAAGCTGACCAAACTAGTTTTTTCATATTCATTTCCTATGTGAATCTCGTCGGTTTTCCCCAGTTAAAATTTACGATATTAAGAGATTCTGCTAGAGTGGAGGTTCATTTTACCTATTGGATTGGAGTTTCCCCCCATGGAACCGGAAAATTTCTCATTTGTTGAAGCGGAAAGGAAGATTTTAGAGCTTTGGAACACCAAGCAGATCTTTAAAAAATCCCTCGAAAAGACCAAACAAGGTAAGAACTATATTTTCTACGATGGTCCTCCATTCGCTACTGGTCTCCCCCACCACGGACACATCGTAGCCTCCACACTTAAAGATGTTGTGCCTCGCTACTTCACCATGAAAGGCTTTTATGTTGACCGCCGCTTTGGTTGGGACTGTCATGGACTGCCGATTGAACAAGAGATCGATAAAAAATTCGCCATGTCCGCTTCTGACTTTGTAGCCGCTCATGGTGTAAAAAAATACAACGACGAATGCCGTGGCATCGTTGACCGTTACTCAACAGAATGGGAAAAAACCATCAGCCGATTAGGTCGATGGGTAGATTTTAAGAATGATTACAAAACCATGGATCTGGATTTCATGGAATCAGTCTGGTGGGTTTTTAAATCTATCTGGGACAAGGGTTTAATCTATCAGGGGAACAAAATTGTTCCTTACTCTTCAGCTCTCCAGACAGCACTTTCGAACTTTGAGGCCGGCCAGAACTACCAGGACATTCAGGATCCTGCCGTTACGATATTATTCAGAACAAAAAAAGATCCTAATACATACTTTGCTGCCTGGACCACAACTCCCTGGACACTTCCTTCAAACTTATCTCTTTGTGTTCATCCTGAGATTGAGTATGTAAAAGTTAAAGATCTTGAAAAGAATATTTTTATCATCATGGCGAAAGCGCGACTTGAAGCTTACAAAAAGAATTTCAAATACGAAGAAATCGAAACTTTCACCGGAGCAACACTCAAGGGTGAGCGCTACGAGCCCCTCTTCCCGTACTTTAATCATCTCGAAAAAGACGGCTACTTTGTGATGCTAAACGATGAGTACGTCACAACAACTGACGGTACAGGAATTGTTCACCAGGCCCCGGGCTTCGGTGAAGAAGATAACCGTGTGATGAAAGCTGCAGGACTTACGGAAGTCGTAGTCCCTTTGGACATCTCTTCGAAGTTCACCGCAGAAGTTAAAGACTACGCTGGTATTTATATCAAGGATGCTGACAAAGACATTATCAAAAATCTTAAAGACCGAGGCCAGCTCTTCCTTCAGTCAACTGTTGTGCATAGTTATCCTATGTGCCCGCGTACGGATACCCCACTCATCTACCGAGCGATGCCTCAGTGGTACTTGGCCGTTGAAAAGATTAAAGAAAAAATGGTCAAGGCCAACCAGGAAATAACCTGGGTTCCGGAAACAATTAAAGATGGCCGCTTTGGTAAGTGGCTTGAAAATGCCCGCGACTGGGCGATCTCAAGAAGCCGCGTGTGGGGAACTCCTCTTCCGATCTGGATCAATGATGTTAACGGTAAAGCGATCTGCATGGGTTCAATTGCCGATATCAAAAAATACACAGGCCATGATGTTAAAGATCTTCACCGTGAGTATGTGGATGGTTTAGATTTCAAAGTGCCAGGCGAAGAAGGAACGTATAAACGTATTCCTGAGGTTCTGGACTGCTGGTTTGAATCAGGCTCAATGCCTTACGCTCAACTTCACTATCCGTTTGAGAATCAAGATGTCTTTAAAGATGGTTTCCCAGCTGAATTCATTGCTGAAGGTCTGGATCAAACTCGTGGATGGTTCTACACTCTGACAGTTTTATCTGCTGCTCTCTTTGATAAGCCCGCTTTTAAAAACGTCATTGTTAACGGAATGGTTCTCGCCAAAGACGGCAAGAAGATGAGTAAGCGTCTTCGTAACTACACTCCACCTGATGAATTAATTGAAACGTTTGGAGCAGATGCTCTAAGACTCTTCCTTATCAACTCAGGTCTGGTTCGTGCCGAAGAGCTGCGTTTTACTGACGATGGTGTTAAGGACATGGTTCGACGCGCTCTTCTTCCATGGTATAATTCATTTAAGTTTTTCTCAACCTATGCAAAAGTTGATGGCTGGAAACTTGAAACAAAAGCTGCAGTAGACACTGATGGATCCATGGCATTTGCCAGTGTTCCTTCGGATAACATCCTTGATCAGTGGCTTATTTCAAAACTTCAGACTCTTATTAAAAACGTTAACCACGAAATGCAAAACTATCGTCTTTATAACGTGGTTCCTCAGCTTTTCAATTTCATTGAAGACCTGACCAACTGGTATATCCGTCTGAACCGCCGCCGTTTCTGGGAAGAAGGCATAAGCGATGATAAGAATGCTGCTTACTCAACTCTTTATACAACTCTGGAAAACCTCTCGCGGTTAATGGCCCCATTTACGCCATTCCTTGCTGATGAGCTCTATCAGCAACTGAAAGAATTCGGCGGGGCAAATGAAGAGTCGGTTCATTTATGTTCTTTCCCTGAGGCCAACGAGAGTCTGATTAATTCAACTCTTGAAACAGCGGTTGGCCGTATGGAACACGTTATTCTTCTTGGACGGCAGAAGCGTGTTCAGGAAGGTGTGAAAGTTAAAACACCCCTCAAGACTTTGAAGATTATTTATCAGGACCAAAACCTATTAACTGAAATCAAAAAACTAGAAGAGTACATACGAATTGAACTTAACGTGAAAAACTTTGAGTACCTCACCAATGAGTCGGATTTTGTTACTCTTTCTGCGAAGCCGAACCTTCCTGTCCTTGGGAAGAAACTTGGGAAAGAAATGGGAGCCTTCAAAGTGCTCATCGAAAAACTTTCTTCAGCAGATGTTCAGAAAATTGAAAGTGGTGAAAAAGTCACTCTTAATGGGGTCGATTTTGACGCTACAGAAATTCTGGTTCAGCGTAATGCCAAAGAAGGAACTCAGGCATTTACTAACCGTTTTGTGACCATAGAGCTGGATTGCACTCTTGATCAGAACCTGATTGATGAAGGTCTGGCACGTGAGTTAGTAAGTCGAATCCAAAAAACACGGAAAGATATGAATTTTAACGTCGCTGACAGGATCGAAGTGACTATCTTTACAACGGAAGCTCTTGGAAAAGTTTTTGAGAAATACAAAGACTACATTTCTTCTGAGACTTTAATGGTTAAGGGCACAGTTTCTTCAACGTCACTTCCGGGTGCAGTTGTTCATGACATCGATGAAGACAAATTCGAAGTGAAAGCGGTTCGAGTTTAGTGATAAGTTCAGTTCTTCTTTTATTATCTTTCTCAGCCTTCGCGAAAATTCATAACTTCCGCGAAGCTAAGAAGATCCTTCCTAAGATTCATGCCGACCATGCAAAGACTCTTTACTGCGGTTGCAGCTACTCAAAGAAAACTATCGATTTAAAAAGCTGTGGGTATATCCCCCACAAAAATCCAAAGCGGGCCCAGCGACTAGAATGGGAACACGTAGTCCCCGCTCATGCTTTCGGACAAGCCTTTATCGAATGGCGGGAAGGATCAGCCAAGTGCATAGACAAAAAAAAGAAAAAACCTTTCAAGGGACGCAAGTGTGCGCGCACGAATCCTCAGTTCGCTAAAATGGAAGGAGATCTTCATAACCTCTATCCGGAGATTGGAGAGCTAAACGGTCTAAGAAGCAACTTCTCCATGGCCATGATTCCTAAGTCTACCAAAACCATAACGTTTGGGGCCTGCCCGGCAAGGATCGAAGACAGAAAATTTGAGCCCATGGATGAAGCGAAAGGAATTGTAGCGCGAGTCTACATGTATATGGATGCGACCTATCCTGGCAGAGGGATAATCTCAAACAAAAACGAAAAGCTCTTCGAGGCCTGGAATAAGATGTATCCGGTTACGATGTGGGAGTGTCAGCGGGCAAAAAAAATTGAGCTCATTCAAAATACAAAAAACTTGGTCCTGGCAAAACTCTGCAAATAAAAAAAGGGCCCAAGATTAACCCGGGCCCTCACTTAAAACTAATTTCTTTCGTAACGAGTACAGTAAGGTGCATTCCAACACTGATAGATCTGCTGAGACACAGGAGCGCCGTAGTATGGTGATACCCACCCGCACTGCTGCCCCTGAGCTGTTTCAACACAAGTATGTTTAGCATCAAACCAGATAGAGTAAGCAATGGCCGCTCCAAGGACTGCAACGATTCCTACAGAAATTAAAACAGCAGAACCTTCCCAGCTAGCACCTGTAGCGTAGAGACCAGTAGAATTTGTCGTAATAGCCTCGGCAAGTTCAGATGAAGAGTTTGAAGCAGAAGCGAGAGCGTCCATTCTAAGTTTAAGAGTTTCAACTTCTTTAATATTGTTTGATTTAGAAGACACAACATCCAAAATCTTTTCTTTCGTAAGACCTTGAGTCATCAGAGTAGCGATTGTAGCGTAGAAAGATTCAGTACGGGCAGTCATGAAAGCTGCATCTTTTTGATCCCATTGAACTGTGAGTGAGTATTGGTATTCATCAAGTGCTCTTTCAAACTCAGAGACTGTTCCAGAAGCGGCCATCACATTGAAAGTCAGGCAAAAGCACAAAAGTGCTGAGATAAAACGCATTGATAATCTCCTTATAAGGTTAATGGAGGGTAAATAGGACTAAAGAAATAATGAGTCAAATCAAGGACTCTAAACCGGGTAGTTCTTACCTTGTTTAATGTGTTTTCGCCGCCATTCCCATGTAGGAGAGCGCCAGAGAACGGGTCAATTCAAAGCGCATCTGAGGGGGAACTCTGCCGGAGAAGAGTTTTGTAATGGGAATCGAACTAAAGACCGGCTTAATTCCCGTCATTTCTTCGACCTTCATAGATGCTTTCGAACAATAGGCTTCAAGCTCCTTGGGTTTAATGAATAACTTTAAGACATGCATATTTTTAGCAGTCTTGGGGATAAGCCATTCAACGAGCTTAATAATCACAAACCATGACAAAGGATTACGACTAAAAGTGTGAAAGAAAAATTGCCCACCCGGTTTTAAAACCCTTGAAAACTCTGCGATCGCCCGGGCCGGGTCTTCCACATGCTCTAGAAAATCAAGGGCGCAGACGACATCAAAACTGCCATCCTCGAAGGGTAGATTATAGGCATCAGCAATTTGATATTTTACAGATCTGGTTTTATCAAAACGTTTAGCAACTTCGAGGCTGTCTCCTGAGAGATCTACTCCTGTAACGTCGTGTTTTGCCTGCGCCAGCTCATTTGTGAGAAAGCCTGCTCCACAACCCACATCCAAAATCTTTGAAGATTCAGTAATCCTCTCAAGTATCCAGGGAGTCTTTACTTTATTCTCCGCCCGCAAAAGCGCCACAGGATCATCATCAGCGGTATACCACTTATCGCCGTAGGCTTCGTAAATGGAATTGTCTACTTTGTTTGTATTGGCCACGGAATACTCCAACGAATGATTTGGTAAAGCATGAACAAAAAGATCACGCCAGTTTGAATTTGCAGAAAAAAAACATCCTGCTTTTGAAATAAGTAGTAGGCGCTCAAAAAGCACAAAGGATGAAGCACAAAGAGCATCGAATGCAGCCACTGTTCAGCGCCGGAGCATTCTTTACTATGAACGAATTCATCTTTAGTGATAAACACACAAGAAAAACAACAAAGAGCAATATAGAAACTCAGACCGGTATTTCCCCATAAGAGTGCGCTATAACAAATAACAACTGTAAGTGTGTCCAGTGGATGTCCAAATCTTTCCCATACAGGAAGAGAGCGCTTTTCATGAAAATAAAATTCATCAACCAGCATGCAAAAACCTTGGATTATAAAAGGAAGATACAGAATCATTTATGTGCCTCGAAGATTCCACCAAATATAGTCAGTCCCGGGCCAAAGGCGAGGCTTAAAACTTTCCCAGAGTAATCAGACTCTAGAATTTCTTTCCAAACATGGGGAAGAGTTGCCGATGACATATTACCCCGCTCTTTTAAAACCTTGCGGCTGAATGCAACTTGCTCATCGGTTAACTCAAGCTGTGATTGTATGAGGTCAATAATCTTTGGGCCTCCAGGATGAATCGCAAATAAGTACTCGCCCGGATGATGAACAGTCAACTCCCGGATAAATTCCGTAAGGTGCCCCCGGATTTTTTCAGGAACTTCCTTAGAAAGGCTCATTTGCATGGAAACTGCAGAAGGTGACCATGTCATATCTTCAGTTGAATCAGGAATAAGTTTTTCCTTTATTGATATCACTTCAAGTCGTCGCCCTAAGTTTTTGGGTCCAACGGAATACTTAATATGTCCATCTGCAAAGAGAGTCTGAACTACCATCTGCTCCGGCGTATGATCCGAGGGATTTAGATGAAGACTACACATCTCGGTGTGAACAACATCTACCTTTTGTTTCCTGGAGTCTGCAAAGGCCTGGGCCATGCGAACTGCTGGAAGTGAAGCGTAACAGCCCATGTGATAGGCATGAGTAATCTCCGGGGTCCGCTCTTTATTCTGAAAATAAATCTGAGGAGCGCTCGGAGATAAATAACCTGTGCATGTCACATGAATCAGATGATCCGGTGTAAGCTCGCTCGTATAAATTTCTTGTACCACTTCAAGTGCCCGGGAGGCGTAAAACTTATGGCGATCTCCAATCCCTAAACCAGAAGGCGTACTCTGCGTAAGATGATATATTTTCTCACGATCAGTTTCAAAAAATCTCTGAGTAATCTGTTTATCAGAAACGCTAAAACGTTTAAGAATAGATGGAAGCCGATCTTTTTCCGGATGGGCAGTTAACTTCATGGATTCAGAATGGCGTCCGACAATCCAATCTACCAGGTCACTTTGATGTCCTGAGAATTGGGGCGCAATTGATTTAAATGAATGGAGCGATATGTTTGAGTTTATCATGCCCTAGTTCTAGCAGGCTCACTCCCAGGAGTCTCCTAAAGGCATCACAAAGCCTTTGACTCGACACTTCACACATCGGCATAATAAGTACATGAAGCTTCTGTTACCAATTATTCTCCTCTTTTCATTTTCTGCTCAGGCCCAAAAACAGTTGAATGCTGGCACCTTTCAGACCAACATAAAACCTATCCTTTCAGGGATTCTGAGTGATTTTTATCAGATGATTACTATGTTTCCTGAATTTCCCGATGAATTGGTAAAAATTGTGGACGAAATTGATGATCTTCATGGTGAGAAAGAGCTCATTCGGGAGAAATGCCCCCGCACTCTGGAACTAAGTTGTCTTGAAAACATAACTAATTTAAGAAATAGACTGGTGGATGTTCAGGCCCGCACTCTGGAGCTTATCTCACGCCAAAAAATGTCCCCTAGCCTCCACATGAATCCTCTGGCAGGAATTCGAACAACGAATGAATTCATGCTGGAGCTCGAAGAGCTAAAGGGATCTCTGGATAATTCCGCTTTGATTCTTAAGGCCGGCGTAAAGCAGAAGAAACCTACATTTCACGTTATCAAAAAACTCGATGAACTAAGTACTTTTGTATCACTTACGGTTGTGGAATATATTCCCTACCCTTACAAGGAAGATTTTCGTCACTTCTATTTCAATTTTATTCATCCGGTCCAGCAGCAGCTCAACAAAACTCAAAATTTTGAGTATGTTAACCGGAATATTAATTCACTTAACTTTTCTTTGAATCTTATCAATCAGAATTTGACCAAAAGAAATAAGAAAACACCTGCAGGAATGGCGCCTTATCTGTCAGCTATACATAGCCGCTGGAACAGTATTCTTCGTTATTATTTTTAAGCAAAAAAAGGGCCTGTTTCCAGGCCCTCTCATTAGTACTTCGTTGAACGGAGTCTTCCGTTTGTTTTGTGACGACGCTTTTCAGCGTTTTCCAACTTTTCTTTCATCTTAACAGAAGGTTTTTTGTATTCTGTACGAGCGCGGTATTCTTTTACGATACCGTAGGCATCACACATACGTTTAAACTTCTTAAGTGCTTTTTCTGCCGGAAATCTGTCATCAATATCAATTACAATATTAGACATGCTCATTACACCCCCTTCTTATTAGCGATAGAAAGCCGGATCAGCTTTGGTTTTAGGTGCATCAAAGTATCCACCAGGCCACGGGATGTCAACGGTTTAAGGCGCCGCACCAACTTATTCTTTTTTACACCCGCCGCCCCTCTTGCTAAAACCGTTTCATGCAACTGGACGCCTTCCAATTTGACTCCGAAAATGACCCACCACTGGCCGCAAAACTGCGTCCCAAAACACTCGAAGATTTTTTTGGACAGACTAAAATCCGTCCTCAAGTTGAAAAACTTATCTCCCATCCAAGGCATGTCATATTCTGGGGCCCGCCAGGAACGGGTAAAACCACTCTGGCCCATTTAATATCAGGACAGATAAAGCGTGAGCTGAATGTTTTTTCAGCAGTGACCTCTGGCATACCAGAGCTTAAAAAACTTATAGCTGAGATGCTTGATCGTAAAAAACAATTTGGAAAAGAAAGCATCCTTTTTATTGATGAGATTCACCGTTTTAATAAATCTCAGCAGGACGCTCTTCTTCCCTATTTGGAAAATGGTGATTTTCTCTTTATTGGTGCCACAACCGAATACCCACATACCTCTTTGAACAAGGCGCTCATTTCAAGAGTGTCGTTGATTGAATTAAAGCAACTGGAAGAAAGTGATCTGATAGCTATTTTAAATCGTGGTCTGGAAGATATGAAGCGACCAGAGCTTTCGGTCTACATTGGTGAACTCGCAAAGCTCTCCAACGGAGACGCCCGGTTTGCCCTTAACCAACTCTCCCGTCTTCAGGCCTTTGATCAAAGTGAACTGGATGACCGTGAAAAAGTTCTTAAAGAATTGTTTGAACATGCACGCCAGTACGACAGAAATGCTAACCGCCACTATGATGTGATCTCTGCTTTCATTAAATCTATTCGTGGCTCAGATCCGCAAGGAGCCCTATTATACCTGGCGATCATGCTTGATGGGGGCGAGGCTCCAGAATTTATCGCTCGAAGACTCATGATTTTAGCTTCAGAAGATGTGGGATTAGCAAACTCTCAGGCCCTCCAGATAACTACCAATGCTCATTATGTAACCAAGCAGATCGGTATGCCCGAGGCGCGGATCACTCTTGCACACGCCACCGTCTACCTTGCCCTGTCTCCAAAATCAAACTCTGCCTATAATGGGATAAATGCCGCTTTAAGTTTTGTGAAAGAGAACCCGACGATTGAAGTCCCGGGGATTTTATCAAATGTCTCTCCTGAAAAGAAAAATTACAAATACCCACACAGCTATCCTCATAACTGGGTTGAGCAGTCCTATGTTCCAAAAGGAATGAATGAAAAGTTCTATGAGCCGCATTTTAATGGTTCTGAGAAAGCGCTCTATGATCAATACATCAATATAACTGGAATAAAGAAGAGATGAAGATTACCCGCAGACAACTCATCCTCTCTACTGCTGCAGCAATTGGCACATCTGGAGCTCTGTTTTCTGGGAGGCATTTATTCGTCAATCAACTATCACCTGCTAATTTTATTATTGGTCCTAAAGAAGGCAATGGCTCCTACTCATTAGGATTAGTCGATCTTTCCAACGATGAATCGTTTGATATTCCGGTTCATTTCGAAGGTCATAGTGTAGCGATGAATCCTGCGAATAAAACTCAAGGAATTATGTTTGCGCAAAGACCTGGAAAAATCTCAGGACTCTTTGACGTAAAGGAGAGAAAGTTTTTGACCTTTTTTGAATCGTCCCATGGTCGCCATTTTTATGGCCATGGCGCATTCTCTCCCGATGGAAATTTTCTCTACTCTACTGAAAATAATTTCAATGATGGTGTTGGAGTCATTACTATACGCGAGACTCAAAATTTTACTGTCGTTGATGAATTCCCCTCATTTGGAATAGGACCCCATGAGATGGCGTTTATAAACCAGGGCAAAACAATTGTCGTGGCCAATGGGGGCGAAAAAACTCATCCTAATCTGTATGGCGGCAATGGTATCCTAAATAAAACATCTATGGAGCCTAGTCTTTCATATATTGATCTGAATAACCGAAAACTTACTCATTCCCATAAATTGGACAATTCTTTTTTAAGCATGAGGCATCTTGCCGTTTCTGACTCAGGTACTGTAGCGGTGGCAATTCAGGATAAAACCAATGAAACTCCCGAGAGCTATGGGGACTCTCTATTCCTGATACGGTATGCCGATGGAAGAGTTGTGAACATGCCTCGTGATATAGATACAATTAAAGATCTTGATCACATGACTCTGAGTATCGCTTTATGTGAAGAAAAATCATTATTGGTTATTACTTCAACGTCAGGAAATGTGGTTACCTTCCACGACATGAACGATGGAAAGTTGATTAAAAAATTTCAGTTTGATGAGCCCACTGGTGTCTGTCTTTCAGCAGACAGAAAATCGTTCATATTAACAGATTGGAAGACGCCAAGGATGCAATTTGTAAGTTCTCAGACATTACTCATAACGAAAGTTATTGATGGACAGGGGTTAGGATGGAACAACCACTTAACGAGCACCCTTATTTAAGCTCACAACTTAGCTTACGATCGAAGATAACCCGGTCTTTCTCGCTGGTCTTTAAAACAAACTTTATATTTCCTTCGGCCTTGAGTTGATCCTTTGTATGGACCATGAGCTTAACCTTTCTGACAGGGCATCTCTTCCAATTACATAATGAGAAATCCAGAGGTGACGGACTTGAACGGTACCAACCAGACTCAGCTCCCCAATCAGGCATGAAAGCAGTGGATTCCAGCAATCCACTGTAGACCTCGCCCTTAATCCAAAATTCACCTCTCACCATAGGTTTCTGCTCACGGGGCGCAAAGAAGCCTCCGGTATTGGAAATAATGAGTTTAAAGTGGCCTGAGCCAAACTCAGCATCATGACAGATCATGGTTTTAGGGCCAGCAAATACTGCTGAAGATATAGAGAGAACTAGGAGAATAAAAATCTTAGACATCATTCAATCCTTTGAAATGATTAGCTCTTATTCTCTAAAATTAATCGGGCATCGACAATACTAAACGAGGGTGGCGCGCCACACAATATCAAATGAATGAGTCAGGAAGGCCAGGAAGCTCGATGACAAAACATGTATTAGGAGATCTGGTGTCGAGATAGAGATTACCACCGCTTTTTTCAACAATACTTTTGGAAATACTTAAGCCCAACCCCGTCCCCTGGCCTGGCTCTTTAGTAGTAAAAAACGGAAGCATGAGCTTATGTGCCTTATCATTTGGAATTCCTTTACCGGAATCTGTCACAGTTATAAGAACTCTATTTTCTTTTTCCCAAAGATGGATCGTGATCCACTTTTCATCGATTTCTTTTAATGCATCGATAGAATTATTCAGTAAATTAATCAAAACCTGAGATACCTGAACTATGTGTCCATTAACGGCCAGATTAGTATCGCCGGAAATCTTCAATTGGATTCCCAGATTTTTGATTCTCTCCGATGAGACACTCAGTACATCTTCAATCACTTCTTTCATCACGAAATAGCCAGCGGGATCGTTTGAGTCGTCACGACTTAGGTGCTTGAGCCCCTTTATAAGCTTGGCAATTCTGTAAATAGTGGCATCCACTGTTTCCAACTGTTCCGATACAGCCGGAGGAAGATCTCTTAATTCAGCGATTGAACTTTTGAGTGCCTTTGACTGGAGTGAGAGAGCTTGCAAGGGGTTGTTAATTTCGTGTGCAATTCCACCTGCCATCTCCCCCAGGGCCTTAAGATTTGTAGAATGAATCAACTCTCCCTGCTGCTGATTGATAAGTTTTTGGGAGATATTTATTTGCCACTTCGCCACCATAAGAAATGCGATCATGAAAAGTGTGACTACGACGAGTGAAACAAATTTATCCATTTCAGATACAGGTAAGGGCTCAAAAATTAATCCTGTTCCAATCAGCTGTTGAATCAGCATCACAACACAACTTAAAGAAGTGAGCATGAGACCCTTCTTCTGTTCTTCAATCGTAAATGTGACAAATGGGACAATGAGACTAGTAAAGTAATAAAATTCATATCCAGCCTTTCCGCCAGCTGCATCAGCAGTCACAAAGATCTGTGCCAAGGCGGTGAGATGCAATATGTAGCGGGCCGAATCATAGTGATGTTTGCACAAGAGCCACAGACCAAAACACATAATACTTATACCTGGAACAAAACAGGCAGAGATAAGTAGATCTCCTCTCTGAAAGGTGTAGATTAAATAGAAGAACATCGTAATGATGGTTGCCATACCATCAAACGTAGCGGCTTGGATGGCCAGTTTTTTGTGTTCAGCAAGTTGTGGATAGACCCCAATAGAAAGGGTCTTGATCAGAAAATTTTTCATGAGCATAAAAAGGGCCCCCACGTCTGGGGGCCTTGCTTCAACTAGATAAGGTTTTCAGGATTCATAGTTTCAAGGTGATGTTTAACTGAAGCTAAGAATTTACTTCCCAGCTCTCCATCGATCAAGCGGTGATCGTAAGTGTGAGTTCCATACATCATGCTTCTGATCGCAATTGAATCATCTTCAGTCACCATTACGCGCTTCTTAATGACACCTGTACAGAAAATCCCCACCTGAGGCTGTAGGATAACCGGAGTTGCAATAAGAGTTCCGAAAGAGCCGTTGTTGGTGAAAGTGTAAGTTCCACCAGAGAGATCATCCATCGTAAGTTTTTTTGTTTTAGCTTTAGTAGCAAGAATATCAAGCTGACGGGCAATTCCTGTAAGGTTTAAGTCTCCAGCATTCTTAATCACCGGAACAACCAGACCTGTTGGCGTTGCAACGGCACATCCAAGGTGAATATCTTTTTTCACCACGATGTTGTCACCTTCAATTGAAGCGTTAACCAAAGGATGCTCTTTAAGGGCCTGAACAATTGCGTAAAGAACGAAGTGAGAATAAGTGAGGTTAATGCCTTCGCGTTTTTTGAAATCGTTTTTGATTTTCTCACGAGACTTCACAAGATTGGTCATATCGATTTCATCGATAGAGTTCACGTGTGGAGAAGTTTGTTTTGAAATAACCATGTTCTTAGCAATAGCTTTTCTCATGTTATCCATAGGAACAATTTCTACACGGTCAGATCCGCGAGTCTGAGCAACACCTGCTGGTGCTGAAGAACCCGCTGGAGCGGATTTAGCGGCTGGAGCAGAAGATCCGCCTTTGCCTTTTGAGGCAACATAAGCTTCAAGATCCGCTTTATTCACGCGTCCTGCAGCTCCAGAGCCTTTGATGTTTTTTAATTCAGAAAGAGCGACACCAGCTTCTTTGGCCATGGCCTTAACAAGTGGAGTGTAAAAACGAAAACCGCCTTCTTCCTCTTTGTCTTCTTCAACAGCTGCTGGTGCAGGAGCTGCGGCCTTAGCCGTCTCTTGCTTAGGAGCTTCCGTTTTCGCTGCTGCCGGAGCCGCTGCTTTCGTCGGAGCCGCCTCAACACTGGCATTCATATCATCTTCAATAATCGCAATAGGACGACCTACATCAACTGTAGTCCCCTCAGGATAAAGAAGTTCCACAATCTTACCTTGAATAGGACTTGGAATTTCAGATTCAACTTTATCTGTTGAGATTTCAAGAAGGATGGCATCCAGCTCAATCACTTCACCAGCGGCCTTATGCCATTTAGTAATGGTCCCTGTCGTAATCGACTCTCCCATCTGAGGCATAACAACTTCAATACGTGCCATAAATATATCTCCTTAAAAATCTTTTATAAGTTGAGTGCGCGACCTTTAGCCGCTAGCACTGCTTCACCTAAAAACTCACCTAAAGTCGGGTGCGGGTGAATGGTAGCAAAAATTTCTTCATCAATTCCTTCCATCGTGCGGAAGAGAACGTATTCGTGAATCAGCTCAGTGGCCTGAGTTCCTACAATATGGGCACCAAGAAGCTCTCCGTGTTTACCAGTAAGAACTTTAATAAAGCCCTCTTTCTCATTTGAAGCGATGGCTTTACCATTTGCCATAAAAGGGGCCTTCCCAACTTTATACTCAATACCTTTTTCCTTCAGAGCGCGCTCAGTGTATCCCACTGAAGCCACCTGAGGCTGGCAATAAGTACAACCAGCGATATTCATTTTATCAATGGCGTGAGGGTGAAGACCTGCAAGGTGCTCAGCAGCTGTTACACCCTCGTGAGATGCTGCATGGGCAAGAAGAGGAGGCCCCGCCACATCACCGATGGCGTAGACACCTTTTTGAGTAGTCTCGTACATATCAGTTACTTTGATGAAGCCTTTTTCAGTTTGAACTCCTGCTTTATCAAGACCGAAGCCTTCGATATTTCCAGTCATCCCCACTGCGATAAGACCCATCTCAAAAGTGTACTCAGTTTTCTTACCAGCTTCAGTCACGGTGAAAGTGACATCTTTGCCGTTATTTTTTGCCGTCACACCTTCGATACCAAGATTCATCTTGATGCCGTATTTTTTATACGCCTTCTCAACTTCTTTTGAGCAGTCAGTGTCTTCGATCGGAAGAAGATTTTTTTGCATTTCAAAAATATGAACATCTACTCCAAAAGCATTCCAGAAGTAAGCAAACTCCATCCCAATGGCACCAGCACCAATGATACCGATAGACTTAGGAAGTTTTTCGATTTTAAGAGCTTCCCAGGCACCAATCAGGCGTTTGCCATCATGTTCAAGCCCCGGGAATGTGCGGTAGTGAGCTCCCGTAGCAATTATGATATTGGTTGCTGAGACTTCTTCTTTTTTCCCATCAGTCAAAGTGACGTCTAAAACTTTGGCAGATTTAAACACACCCTTACCGTTAATCACTTCGATTTTATTTTTCTTCATGAGGAAAGCGATGCCCTTAGACATGTTTTCCGCAATATCGTTAGCGCGTTTAACGGCCACCGTAGCATCGAGGCCTTTAAGATCTACGTTGATCCCAAGACCTTTAAGATCCGCAACTTCATGAACAGAATGGGCCGATTTTAAAAGAGCTTTCGTAGGAATGCACCCACGGTTAAGACAGACTCCACCAAGTTTATCAGCTTCAATAATTGCAACTTTTTTACCTAACTGAGCGGCTCTGATAGCGGCAACGTAACCACCTGGGCCCGCACCTAGAACGACCACATCAAATGTTTTGGCCATGAGAGGAAATCCTTTTGTTTTAACTGTCGTATAACAATGAGACTAAATGTGCTGAAATATTGGACTAAACGCGCCGCACGTGTCAATGAAAGCCCTAGACGAAAGGCCATCAAAAAAGCTATAAGACACTCTATGTCAAGATCGCTCTCTTCCCTCTCATTAACCGCTGGTGAAATCACCTCACTCCTTGGGTTATTCCCAAAAGGATTAGTGGCAGTGGACCTCGAAACCACAGGTCTTTCTCCCTTGGTGGATAAAATCATTGAGATCGCCGCAGTGAAAATAACTCCTGAAGGCGAAGTCACAAGCTTTCACACTCTGATTAATCCATTGATTGATGTTCCGGAATTCACGATACAGTTTCATGGTCTGACCAACGATGACCTGAAAATGGCCCCCACAATCAAAAAGCCTCTAAAAACTTTTTGGGATTTTGTCGGCCGCCATCCCATGATTGCTCATAACTCTACCTTTGATTTAGGTTATTTAATTAAGTCCTCTCACGACTTTCAAATTGAATTCCCACCGCTGGATGTTTACGACTCTTGCCGCTGGGGAAGAGCTGCCTATAAACCACTCGAAAATCCTCCTGCCAACTATAAGCTTTCTACTTTGAGTGACTACTGTGGCTTTAAACTTAATCACCATGTCGCTATTGAAGACACTTACGCTTGCTTAAAAATCATGGCCCATATTGGGAATCTGGGTATTGATCAGAAAACTCCTCAGATGAAGAGTTTTGTTTTTAGACTGTCTCAGTTTGATAAAAACGACTGCTTCAATTTCTCAACCCGACTTAACGGCCTAACTGAACTGGTCCAGTCAAAATATCTTGTTAATCTTGAATACAAGGGCTCTCTGAAAGCAAGTCTCAGACCGATAAGGCCTATAGGACTCATGCCACTTCCTAAGGGACCGGTTCTCTTTGCTGAATGCCTTTTGACCGGAATGAATAAATCATTTCTTCTAAAAAAAATAAAATCATATTCCAGGCTTGAAGCGAGCTATTGGAAAGCAGGTGCGCCTTGAAGAATTTTGTGACGAAAGAAAATCTTAATCACCGTTTGATGCAACTTTTTATATTGGTTGCTCATCTGGTTCTTTTGAAATGGATTATTTATACGCTTTACGAAGGCGGAGTTCTGCCTTTCAAAGCTCTCATGTACCACTTCCTTGGCATCTCAGTTTATGGAGCGTGCCTGATCCGATTTTGCGCATGGTTTTATAAAAAACAATATTTAAAAGAATTGGAAAAAAGTGGACGCGAACCCAAACTGGAAAAATGATTTTCAGCAAGCTTTCAAAAGCTCTACTGAACTTTATCAGTACCTCAGTTGGGACTCTGGGTCTCATGCTTCAGTCTCTAAAACCTACCCTCTTTTTATTCCCAGAAATCTCGCAAAAAAAATTAAAGATCTTGGTCCGGAAAGCTCCCTTGCCCGGGAATTTCTTCCGGATGTTCGGGAGCTAAATCCCCACGGGCTTCTTGATCCTATTGGAGATAAAGAGCACTACAAGGCCCCCCAGCTTATTCACCGCTATAGTTCTCGGGCCTTGTTTACTCCCACAAGTATCTGCCCGGTTCACTGCCGGTATTGTTTCAGAAAAAATGAATTGAACGCTGAAGATGAACTTTTTATGGCGGATTTTGATAAGACTCTCAGTTACCTACAAAATCATCCCGAAATTAGTGAGATCATATTTACCGGGGGAGACCCACTCACTCTTTCAAATGAAAAAATTAGTCGCTACCTCGAAGCATTTGCAGGGATAAAGTCCATCAAAGATATCAGGTTTCATACTCGCTATCCGGTGATCATACCTAGTCGTCTGGATAGTGGTTTTAAAAAATTGCTCACAAAAGCGAGCTCTCAATTTCGAACAGTGAGCTTGGCCATTCATGCTAATCACGTTCAGGAATTCGACGCTTTTAGCAGAGAAAAGATCCTGGAATTAAGCTCTACCGGAGTTCAACTTCTGTCTCAAAGCGTTTTACTTAAGGGTGTGAATGATTCTGTTGAAGCACTTCTTGCCCTTGTACATGAATTTATCAATCTTAAGATCAGGCCCTACTACCTTCATCACCCAGATCAGGTAAAAGGTGGGATGCATTTTTATCTGCCCCTAGAGGAAGGCCGCAGGCTTTATGGCAGCCTAAGAAATCAACTCCCAGGCTGGGCCCTCCCTCAATACGTGATCGATATCCCAGGGGGATCTGGCAAAGTCAGCGCCTTTAATCCTGAAACTCACACTTTTAGTGGGCACTTTTTAGGATTGAGTGGGTCTAAAATTTCTGTCCAAGAGCCTGACTCTTTTAGTATATAAATTATTTCCCTTTGAGCTATGCCAACTAGTGGTTAAAATTAGGATATGAGTCAAACCATCCTAATTGAGACAAACGAAGATTTGCAAAAGATCTATTCCCTCAATCTCAATACTTTTGTCGGAACAGACGTTATCCATCGCAGTAATGCCGATGATGCTATCGCTTTGTTAAAAATTTTACCGCAAGTAGGTCTAGTCATCACGCAGTCCAAAGTAGGAGCTGAAGATACCGCCGTTAATATTCATAAATTCATTAAGAGCGAAGGCCTTGCTACAAATCTTATTATCCTCGGCGAGAGCAGCAGTCTGGCCAGTGAAGTACTTTGCCTGCAGCAACCCGTAAGCTGGGAAGTCTTAATTAAACAGGCCGCTCAGCATTTGGGTGTGAGTTTGCAAGATGCCATGAACAAAGTGAAGCCTGACTTTCTTCCTGTTGGAGTTTTTTATTTTTACGACATCACAAAAACTCCCTGCGACGTTTACATACGGATAAAAAAATCCCCGAACGAGTATCAATACGTCAAACGCATACATTCCAAAGATATTTTCGATAAAACAGATATCAAAAAATACGAAGATCAAGGTCTGAAAGAATTTTTCATTCCTAAAGATTATGTCCAGTACTTCACAACGTTTGTGACCAACAACCTGGTTCAGAAACTTGAGCGTGAAGATCTAGGGATGGAAGAGAGAATTCTTACTACAGCAAACGCCCACGAAATTGTACGCGAGAGTATTCAGTCAATAGGTTTTGACGAAGCTTCGGTTGAACTATCAGACGCCTCGATTAACTCGATGGTGAGATCAGTGAAAGACTCGCCACAGGTGGGTGAACTTCTTAAAATGCTTTTTTCCAATAAGATTGCCTATGCCTACCAGCACTGTCACCTCTTAGCACTCATGTGCCATTACGTGCTTTCTAAACAGAGCTGGTATAAGCCTGAGCACCTTGAAACACTGAGCTTTGTTTCATTTTTCTCTGACGTCACTTTGAAATCAAGTCTACAGATGCAGGTCTCAACCATGCTAGATTTGTCTGAGTCTAATCTAACAGATGAAGAAAAACGCCAGGTGATGACTCATGCTAAAGATGCTGTGGCACTTCTAGAAAACCATCCTGATGCTAATGATTACATCAAAACGGTTCTACTTCAGTCACACGGCAAGCTCGATGGAGTCGGAATTGAAGATAACCCTGGCGAAGACCTTCACCCACTCTCAAAAGTCTTTGTTGTGGCCGATGCGTTTGTTAAGATTCTCTTGAATCCTTCACTTCCATCCACGAAAAAAGATATTCTTCCTATCCTTGCCACTCGTTTCACAAACCCAAGTTATCAGAAGATTATTAAAGCACTTGAACAAAAATTTCAGTAGCAAAATGCACCACTTGACGGGCAGCTCACCTCTCAGTAATTAAGCACAAGCAGTTTAATTTCAAAAAGAGGTTACGATGAAATACGCACTAATACTTGCTTCCTTCCTTATGCTCGGTTCTGCCCAGGCTTCCTATATGGCCACTTACTGCTCAAATGCCTCAGGCAGCGTTTCATGGATAACTGGCCACAACTCGAACTCAACAACACTCAAATATTACAGAGATGGTAGTGATCAAGAAAAAGTGATTCCGTTCTACGAACTAGAAACAACCCTGACTGATGAATCCGTGATTTTCGAAGAGCGAAAAAACAACTGCGCGATGTCGTCGTACGAGAAAATCTTTTCTGCGAAAGTTGTGATCACTGCCGGTGCGGAAAACCCTACAGCTCTCGATCACCTTTATGGCGAAAAAAAGATTGAAACTCACGTAATCTGCGAAACTCACATAAACAGCCGCAGCTTCTGCCCGTAAACCATTCTTTTGGCCCTGTTTTTCAGTAGATAGGCCATTAAATGGCGGAAAAAAGCCTAAAGAAGTGGTTGACAGAATTTTCTGGAAACGGCTAGAATCGTTACACTTTTCCCGTTATGCGGTTGTAGCTCAGTTGGTAGAGCGTCTGCTTGCCATGCAGAAGGTCGTC